>NZ_JAPJIU010000007.1:0-228290 GCF_026241915.1 Stenotrophomonas sp. RIT-551
ACCTGCGCTCAGCAGCCTCCCCGCCTGAGCGCTGCCATGGCCGGACGGCACCCGGCACCACAGCGCTGGACATACGGAGGTTGCCCGCCACTGTGCATCGGCCAGCGGTGGCGTCGGATGCCCCGGCAAACCTGAACCCCAGCGCCCGCCCGCGCCCCCGCAACACCCCTGTCAAGCCTTGTTAGCGTCCACCACCACCGCTACCCTGACCGGGCATCACATTGGTTCGGCATGTCCACTTCCCGTTTCGTACATCTCCACGTCCACACCGAATTTTCGCTGGCGGATTCGACCATCCGTGTCCCGGCGAAGCCGGATCAGGCTGACCCGAAAAAAGCCAAGCAGGCCAACCTGCTCAGCCGCGCGGTCGAACTGAAGCTGCCTGCACTGGCAGTGACGGATCTCAACAACCTGTTCGCGCTGGTCAAGTTCTACAAAGCCGCCGAAACCGTGGGCATCAAGCCCATCGCCGGCGCGGACATCATGATCGCCGAAGAAGGCATGACGCCCTGGCGCATGACCCTGCTCTGCCGCGACCGCGAAGGCTACCTCAGCCTCTCCAGGCTGCTCACCCGCGCCTGGATGGAAGGCCACCGCCCCGAAGGCGGCGTCGCTGTGCACCCGGAGTGGCTCAAAGCCGGCTGCCACAACCTGTTTGCACTGGCCGGCCGCGACAGCCTTGCCGGCCGCCTGGCCGGCGATGGCCGCCATGACCTGGCCGAGCAGCAACTGGCCGACTGGCAGCGCGTGTTCGGCGATGGCCTGCACCTGGAGCTGACCCGTACCGGCCGCGACGGCGAAGAAGCCTTCAACCAGTTCGCCCTGCAGGCCGCCGGCCAGCGCGGCCTGCCGGTGATCGCCAGCAACGATGTGCGCTTCCTGCAGCCGGAAGACTTCAACGCCCACGAAGCCCGCGTGTGCATCTCCTCCGGCCGCGTGCTGGACGACCCCAAGCGCCCGCGCGACTACAGCGACCAGCAGTACCTCAAGTCCGCCGAGGACATGTGCGCGCTGTTTGCCGACATCCCCGACGCGATCGACAACACGCTCGCGCTGGCCGAGCGCTGCAACATCGAAATGCGCCTGGGCACCTACTTCCTGCCCAACTATCCGGTGCCCGAGGACGAAACCCTCGACAGCTGGATCTGCAGCGAATCGCGCAAGGGCCTGGAAGCGCGCCTCGAAAAGAATCCGCTGGCGCCGGGCAAGACCCGCGCCGATTATTTCGAGCGCCTCGAGTTCGAACTGGCCACCATCATCAAGATGGGCTTCCCCGGCTACTTCCTGATCGTGGCCGACTTCATCCAGTGGGGAAAGAACCAGGGCATTCCGATCGGCCCCGGCCGCGGTTCCGGTGCCGGCTCGCTGGTCGCCTGGGCGCTGCAGATCACCGATCTGGATCCGATCCCGTACAACCTGCTGTTCGAGCGCTTCCTCAATCCCGAACGCGTGTCGATGCCCGACTTCGACATCGACTTCTGCATGGACCGCCGCGACGAGGTCATCGACTACGTCGCGCGTAAATACGGGCGTGACCGGGTCAGCCAGATCATCACCTACGGCACCATGGCGGCCAAGGCCGTGGTGCGCGACTCCGGCCGCGTGCTCGGCTTCCCGTACGGCCTGGTCGACGGCGTTTCCAAGCTGATCCCGAACATCCTGGGCATCTCGCTCAAGGATGCGATGGGCGAAGGCAAGGATTCGGAAATGGCCTCGCCGGAGCTGATCCAGCGCTACCAGAACGAAGATGATGTCCGCGACCTGATCGACCTGGCACGCCAGCTCGAAGACCTCACCCGCAACGCCGGCAAGCACGCCGGCGGCGTGGTGATCGCGCCCGAGCCGCTGGCCGAATTCTGCCCGCTGTTCGCCGAACATGACGAAGGCGGCCGCGGCCGCAACCCGGTCACCCAGTTCGACAAGAACGACGTCGAAGAAATCGGCCTGGTGAAGTTCGACTTCCTCGGCCTGCGCACGCTGACCATCATCGACTGGGCGGTCAAGGCGATCAACAAGCGCCACGAACGCGCCGGCATTCCGCCGGTGGACATCACCGCGCTGCCGCTGGATGACGTCCCGACCTACAAGGACATCTTCGCCAACGGCAACACCGGCGCGGTATTCCAGTTCGAATCCTCGGGCATGCGCCGCCTGCTGAAGGACGCGCGCCCCGACCGCTTCGAAGACCTCATCGCGCTGGTGTCGCTGTACCGCCCCGGCCCGATGGACCTGATTCCCTCCTTCAACGCGCGTAAGCACGGGCAGGAAGAGATCATCTACCCCGATCCGCGCACCGAAGCGATCCTGAAAGACACCTACGGCATCATGGTGTACCAGGAGCAGGTGATGCAGATGGCGCAGATCGTGGGCGGTTACTCGCTCGGCGGCGCCGACCTGCTGCGCCGCGCGATGGGCAAGAAGGTGCCGGCCGAAATGGCCAAGCACCGCGAGATCTTCCGCGAAGGCGCGGCCAAGGATGGCGTCGTCGAAGCCAAGGCCGACGCGATCTTCGACCTGATGGAGAAGTTCGCCGGCTACGGCTTCAACAAGTCGCACGCCGCCGCCTACGCGCTGGTCAGCTACCAGACCGCCTGGCTCAAGCGCCATTACCCGGCCGAGTTCATGGCCGCGACGCTGTCCTCGGACATGGACAACACCGACAAGGTGGTCGGTTTCCTCGCCGAAGTGCGCAACCTCGGCCTGACCGTGCTGCCGCCGCGCGTGAACGAATCGGCCTACATGTTCGAAGCCTCCAGCGCCGACACCATCGTGTATGGCCTGGGCGCGATCAAGGGCGTCGGCCAGGGTGCCTGCGAAGCGATCGTGGAGGAACGCCAGCGTGGCGGCCGCTATGCATCGCTGCTGGATTTCTGCATGCGCGCCGAGTCCGGCAAGCTCAACCGCCGCACGCTCGAAGCGATGATCAACTGCGGCGCGATGGACGGGCTCGGCAAGAACCGCGCTTCGCTGATGCTGCAACTGCCCGAAGTGCTCAAGGCCACCGACCAGATGGCACGCGAGAAGGCCTCCGGCCAGAACTCGTTGTTCGGTGCGCCCGATCCGGTCACCACCGCGATGCAGCTGGAACTGCCCGAGGCCAAAGAGTGGGCGCTGGGCCAGCTGCTGGAAGGCGAACGCGAAACGCTGGGTTTCTACCTCAGCGGCCACCCGTTCGATCCCTACGCCGATGACGTCAAGGATCTGGTCGGCACCGACCTGGGCATGCTCGAGAAGCTGATCCCGCCGGCACGCCCGAGCAAGGATGGCGAGAAGCGTGCCTGGCGCCAGGAAACCCCGGTGATCCTCGCCGGCCTGGTGGTCGGGGTGCGCCGCAAGGGCGAGAGCCAGATCTTCATGCAGCTCGAAGACGGCAAGGGCCGCGTGGAGTGCAGCGCCTTCACCGATGGCCTGGCCGAGTTCGGCCACCTGATGACCAAGGACCGCATCCTGGTGGTCAAGGGTGGCCTGCGCGAAGACGAGTTCAACGGTGGCTACGCGCTGCGCATCCGCCAGGTCTGGGATTACGAAGACATCTGCGCCAACTACGCCACGCGCCTGTCGCTGCGGCTGGACCTGCGCCAGGACGGCGCCGTGTGGAACCGCATCAACGCCCTGCTCGACCGCCATCGCCCGGGCCGCACGCCGCTGCGCCTGGACCTGCTGCTCGGCTCGGCGCAGGGCCCGGTGGCCGGCATGCTCGATGTGGCCGGTGAGATCGCCGTGCGCGTGGACAGCCAGCTGGTCGATGCGCTGCGCGCCGACCCTGCGGTACGCACGGTGAAAGTGCGCTACAGCCCGCCCTGGGCGAACTGATTCTTTTTTTCTGCTGCAACACAGGTGTTTTGTTTTGATCAAGCGTTTTACCGGGCTGCTGATCGCAGCCGCTGCCCTCACCGGCTGTTCCAGCCCCGCCCAGACGTTCGAGATCGACAACCCGGGCGATACCCCGCTGACCCTGCGCATCGATGGCAACGAACTGCCGATCGCCGCGCACGCCTCGCGCCCGGTCAAGCTCAAGCCCGGTGAACATCATCTGCAGACCGAACGCCTCGGCGACGTGCGCTTCATCGTCTACGCCAAGGGCAAGGGTGGCCTGATCAACCCGACCCTGGCCGAGTACGTGATCGCCAACGAGATCTACGTCACCGGCGAAGACAAGCTGAAGAACTTCGGCGACCTGAACAACCAGATCGAGCTGGGCGGCGTCCACTTCGAGGGGCCGTACCAGAGTACCCACGCGCTGTTCATCGACAAGACGTGGACCTTCGGCGTCCACGAGCCGTTCCCCGAAGAGCAGACCGTGATGCACGTGGACGCCAGCGGCGGCCGGATCAACGCCAAGATCTTCACGGCCCCGGCCTTCATCGACTATGTCCAAGACAACCTGGGCGACCCCGGCGTCTATGTGCGCCACCAGCCCAAGGGCTATGTCGCGCCTACCTACACGCTGGAAGCCGCTCCGACCGCCCTGCCTGCGCTGGACCCGGCCTTCGAGGCCCATGCCGGCCCGCTGCGCGAGCTGTACACCCGCTACCTGCATGCCACCACCGCCGATGCGCAGCTGCAGCTCCAGCAGGAGGCCTTCCAGGCGCAGATGGCCTTCACCGCCGCGACCGCCACGCTGGGCTCGGGCCTGCCCAAGGAGGCCAACGAGGGCTACAACACCTTCGTGCAGACCCGCAGCAGGCTGATGGGCAGCGCGGCGCTGGTCGTGCCCTGACCTGACTGGCGCCCCTGGCCCCGCTGCGCTACCGTCGGTTTCCAGACGACGGCGTACGGGGCTTTTCGGCGCATTCGGCTACACTTTCCCTCTTTTCTTCACGACGGTTTCCGATGAATCCGAACTACCTCGACTTCGAGCAACCCATCGCTGATCTGGAGGCGAAGATCCAGGAACTGCGCAGCGCCAGCGCCGGACCTGCGGTCAATGTCGAGGCCGAGGTCAATGCCCTGCAGGACAAGCTGCGGGTGCGCACCGCGCAGATCTTCCGCAACCTGACCTCCTGGCAGGTCCTGCAGCTGGCCCGGCATCCGTCCCGCCCGTACACCGAGGACTACATCCGCATCATCTGCGATGAGTTCCAGGAACTGGCCGGCGACCGCGCCTTCGCCGACGACAAGGCGATCATCGGCGGCCTGGCCCGTATCGGTGGCCGCTCGGTGATGCTGATCGGCCATCAGAAGGGCCGCGACACCAAGGAAAAGATCAAGCGCAACTTCGGCATGCCCAAGCCGGAGGGCTACCGCAAGGCGCTGCGCCTGATGAAGATGGCCGAACGCTTCGGCCTGCCGGTGCTGACCCTGATCGACACCGCCGGTGCCTGGCCGGGCATCGACGCCGAATCGCGCGGCCAGTCCGAAGCGATCGCACGCAACCTGATGGAAATGGCCGAACTGAAGGTGCCGGTGGTCTGCACCGTGATCGGTGAAGGTGGCTCCGGTGGCGCACTGGCGCTGGGCGTGGGCGACCGCACCGTGATGCTGGAATACAGCGTCTATTCGACCATCAGCCCGGAAGGCTGCGCCTCGATCCTGTGGAAGGACCCGGCCAAGGCCAAGGATGCCGCCGAACAGCTCGGCCTGACCGCCCCGCGCCTGAAGAGCCTGGGCCTGGTGGACAAGGTCGTGCGTGAGCCCACCGGCGGCGCCCACCGCAACCCGAACCAGATGGCCAAACGCCTGAAGGCCGTGCTGCTCAACGAGCTGGACGTGCTGGAGAAGCTGCCGGTCGATGAGCTGCTGCAGAAGCGTTACGAGCGCCTGCGCAGCTACGGAACCTACGAAGTAGCCTGACCGGGCTGCGGCGGAAACGAAAAAGCCGGACGCGCGAGCGCCCGGCTTTTTTTGTGCTGCACGCCGACGGGCTGGCTCGGCGGTCGTGCCGGCCGCTGGCCGGCGCCTCCGTTATCCGGCATCCCCGGCATCCCCGTGAGCCGGCCAGCGGCCGGCACTACCCGGTTTCGCACGCGGGTCCGAGGCAGTTGGCCTGCGGCCGGCACCACCGCTGCGGATCGCTTAGAACGGCTTGGCGATCACCAGCCACACCACGCCGATGAACAGCACCAGCGGCAGCTCGTTGAACCAGCGCAGCGCGCGCGAGGACGGCAGCACCCTGCCCTTCACCGCGCCTTTCAACAGCCGGCCGGTCCACGAGTAGTACACCAGCAGCAGCACCACCAGGCCGAGCTTGGCATGCAGCCAGCCTGCCGCACCGGGGGCGACCATGGTCGGGAAGTCCGGAATCACGCGATAGCCCAGCCACAGCACCACGCCCAGGATCAGCGCAAGGCCGAACATCATGTGGCCGAACCTGTACAGGCGCAGGCCCATCAGCTGCAGCCGCTCGGTCACCGGCAACTGGCCGGCGGTCTCGCTGAGGTTGACCAGGATCCGGGGCAGATAGAACACCGCCGCCATCCATGCCACCACGAACAGCAGGTGGAAGGTCTTGACCCAGTAATAGGACTGCATGCGCTTGCTCCCGCGGCTGGCGTAGGTTGGCCGCCATTCTCGCATGCCCGGTTGCGCCGCCCCACGGGTGGCCGACGCGACCCTTCGCCGCACCCCGGCTGCGCATCCGCGCGCGCCACACCGTACGATAGGCGCCGCTTTCGCCCAAGTGCAGATCCCCATGGACAAAACCTACGACGCCGCCTACTTCCAGCGCTGGTACCAGCCTGACCAGACCGGTGGCGCCGCGCGCCTGGCGCGCAAGGTGGCACTCGCCGTGGCCAGTGCCGAGTACTACCTGGAACGCCCGATCCGCAGCGTGCTCGATATCGGCTGCGGCGAAGGCGCCTGGCGTGCGCCGCTGCTCAAGCTGCGCCCGCGCGTGCAGTACCTGGGGTTCGACAGCAGCGATTACGCGGTGCGCCGCTACGGCCGCAGCCGCAACCTGCACCCGGCCAGGGTCGGCGATTTCGCCTGGCTGCGCCCGTGCGCACCGGTCGATCTGCTGATCTGTTCGGATGTGATGCACTACGTGCCCAGCCGCGAACTGCGCCCGGCCTTGGAAGGCTTCGCCGAACTCACCGCCGGCGTCGCGTTCCTGGAGGCGTTCACCGCCGAGGATGACTTCGATGGCGACCATGAAGGCTTCCAGGCCCGTCCGGCGCGCTGGTACCGCAGCCAGCTCAAGCGGGTCGGATTCACCGCGTTGGGCTCGCATTGCTGGTTGTCACCGGCATTGTCCGGGCAGGCGGCGGCACTGGAACGCGGCGCGCCGTGAGTCTCGATAACAATTGAGACAGCACCCGCATTAACGCGCCCGCGCGACGGGTGCGCTATGCTGCGCGGCAACATAAGACCATACATATCGGACGTCATGCTATATCAGCTGCATGAGTTGACCCGCAACCTGCTCGCCCCGTGGGTGCACCAGGCCCAGGCCAACGCGAAGTTCTTCGCCAATCAAGGTCATTGGTGGTCGCAGATGCCCGGCGCGGATCGCCTGGCCGCTGTGAACGAGCTGTTCCACCGCATCGGCAAGGATTACGAGAAGCCCGAATGGGGCATCAACGAGATCGACGTCGAGGGCGAGCGCGTGCCGATCGTCGTCCACGAAGAGGTCAGCAAGCCGTTCTGCAAGCTGCTGCGCTTCAAGCGCCACAGCAATGAAGCCGACCAGCTGCACACCATGCTCAACCAGCCGTTCGTGCTGGTGGTGGCGCCGTTGTCCGGCCACCACGCCACGCTGTTGCGCGATACCGTGCGCACCCTGCTGCGCGACCACCGCGTGTACGTGACCGACTGGGTCGATGCGCGCATGGTGCCCGGCAGCGAAGGCGAGTTCGGGCTGGAGGATTACATCGCCTATGTGCAGGAATTCATCCGCCACCTCGGCGCGGAGAAGCTGCACGTGGTCAGCGTCTGCCAGCCGACCGTGCCGGTGCTCGCCGCCGTCTCGCTGATGGCCAGCCGTGGTGAAGCCACGCCGCGTTCGCTGGTGATGATGGGCGGCCCGATCGATGCGCGCTGCAGCCCGACCGCGGTCAACAACCTGGCCACGCAGAACCCGATGTCGTGGTTCGAAAACAACGTCATCCACACCGTGCCGGCCACCTTCCCGGGTGCAGGCCGCCGCGTGTATCCCGGCTTCCTGCAGCATGCCGGTTTCCTGTCGATGAACCCGAGCCGCCATTTCAGTTCGCATTGGGATTTCTATGCCGACCTGGTCAAGGGCGACATGGAAGATGCCGACGCGCACCGGCGTTTCTACGACGAGTACAACGCTGTGCTCGACATGCCGGCCAAGTATTACCTCGACACCATCCGCGTGGTCTTCCAGGAGTTCCTGCTGCCGCGCGGCGAGTGGTACGTGCAGGGGGAACGCGTGGATCCCAGCGCGATCACCGGCACCGCGCTGCTGAGCATCGAAGGCGAGCTGGACGATATCGCCGGCCTTGGCCAGACCGAAGCGGCGCAGGAACTGTGCACCGGCATTCCGGCTGCGCACCGCGAGCATTTCATCGTGGAAGGCGCCGGCCATTACGGCATTTTCAGCGGCCGCCGCTGGCGCGAAACCGTCTACCCGAAGGTGCGTGATTTCTTCGCCGCCCATGCGCAGACCGTGGCCAGCAAGCCGAAGAAGGCCGCGAAGATCGCGAGCAACGTCACGCCGCTGCGGCGTAAAGCCGGCTGACGCCAACGCAATATGCGGTAGTGCCGGCCGCTGGCCGGCACTACCGGATCCTCGGGTTCTGCAGCGCCGGTAGGTGGCGACCGTTGGTCGTCACCCTCGCCATCCTCGTGTCCCGTTTACAACCGCACCAGCAGATGCTTGGCCATCATCCCGTGCAGGCGGCCGATGCCGCGGGCCAGGTGCAGCGTGGCGAACAGCAGCAGCACGCCGACTACGGCCAGCAGGGGCGTGACCCAGACCGGCAGCATCTGGATGCCGTCGATGTGGATGCCCACGTAGTCGCTGGAGAACAGCGCCGCCACCGGCGCCCAGATGAAGCCGATCGAGGTCGACAGCAGCGTGGTGGCGATCGTGAAGTAGACGATGCCCAGCGGCAGCATCAGCACGAAGTACAGCAGGGTCAGCCAGGTCCGCCCGTCGGTGAACATGTCGCCGATGCGCTGCAGCCAAGTGCGGCTGCGGTCGGAGTACGTCGGCCGGCGCGGCATGCGCTCGCCCAGCAGCGCTTCCACCAGCCGCCCTTCCAGCAGTGACAGCCCGCGCACCGAACCGAAGAACAACACCGCCACCGGGATGCCGATGATCAGCACCATCAGGCCCAGCGACAGCGACAGCCCGGTCACCACCCAGGTGAAGAAGAACGTGCCGGTGGCCAGCGACAGCAGCATGTAGAACAGCGCGCCGTAGGTGCGGGCCTCCAGTGCGACACCGAAGAAGCTGGCCAGCGCAGAGCGCGGCCTGGGCGGGGCATGCGGGGGCGGCACGGCGCCCATGCCGGGGCCGCTGGGCGCGGCCTGGCGCAGCGGTGCCGCGCCGGCGCTCGGCGTGCGCAGCGCGCGGTTCACCGTGATCTCGGTTTCGCGGTAGATCTCGGCCACCTCTTCCGGCGCGCCGTAGCTGCCGGCGACATCGGCGATCACCTCGGCCTCGCTGCGGCCCGGCTGCGCGGCCAGTTCCGAGCGCAGGTATTCCTCGGCGTCGTAGAGCGCGTCCTGCACCATCGCCGGATCGGCGTCGTGCAGTGCCGCACGCAGCTGCGCCAGATACGCGGGAATGGTGGTCGGCAAGGCCCGACCGGCCACGGATTCGATGTTCATTCGGTTACCCCTTCCAGGACGGAATCGACGGAATCACGGGTGGCACGCCACGCGGCGGTCCAGTGCCTGAGCACTTCGCGCCCCGTGTCATTGATGCGGTAATAGCGACGCGGCGGACCGGCCACCGACGGTTCAACATGGCTTTCCAGCAACCCGGCCCCTTCCAGGTTGCGCAGCACCGGGTACAGCGCGCTCTGCTTGCCGCTCAGCACCCCCTCGCCGACCCGCTCCAGCTCCTTGGCGATCAGGTAGCCGTACAGCGGCTCGCCCGCCCTGGCCAGCACCGCCAGCAAGGCCAGGGAGACCGTGCCGGAGCTGAGCTCTTTCTGGAACTTCTTGAGATGGATCTCGTGGTCGCTCATGGCGGTCTCCGCTAGCGTGGAGTCCACACTAGTCCGAAGTTCGCTATAGCGGATGTGTCGTTAGTCACCGTGCCGGTTGGGAGTCCGTCGGCCACCTGCCTGCCCGGCACAGCTCTCCGCCAACCGGCTTGCATCTCTGGAAAGCGAATCCCTCTCCTGTCTGCCCTCGCCCACCTCGCTGTTGCTCTGGGAGTTCAGCGCTGCCTTCGTCAGCAACAGCGAGCGGGTTTCAAGCCTGGCGTATTGCAGCGAGCACCTGCGCGGCGGCCGGATCCGCCAGGGCGTGGCTGCCCTCTTCAAGGCGGCTGACCAACGCCTGCCGACGAGCGGCCCCCAGTGGCGAGTAGCGCCGGCTCACCCGAAGCCAGTTTTCCACCAGTTGCAGGTGCCAGGCACGCTCCTCGGGGCGCTGCGGTACTGCGTCCAGCAGCAGATCGAGGTGCTGCCACAAGGGCAGCATCGGCAACTGTCCGAGCAGGCCAGACTGCGCCACGGGCGAAGGACCGTCGTGACAGAACGCCAGGAGCCGCGCCGGATCCAGCTCGATTGCCCACAGTGCTGTCGCGCCCGCCAACAGCTGGTTCACCGTCCGTCCTGGCGCTTCCAGCGCCACACGCAAGAACGCGAGACTGGCGCCGCCATCGGCCCGTAGCCAGCCGCGCAGACAGTTGCGTTGATGACGCGCCGATACTTGGGGCAGCAGGGTGCGCAATTCATGCACATCGCCAGCCTCGGCATGATCGCCAAGAGCCTCCAGTGCCTCGCGCCAGCGCCCGCGAGTACGGTGCTTGAGCTCGTCGCGCCACAATTGGATTGCAGGGGTAGCCTGACGCTGTTGAAGCAACCACGCCGCCAACCTGCGCACGCTGCGCGAACCGTCGAACACAGCAGCGTCGATGTACGCATCGAGGCCAGGCACTTCGCGTTCGACCAGCGCGCGCAGTGCCACGCCACGCACCCTGCTCGAGGGGGCGGACAATGCGAGGACGCATTGCGCTTCCACCTGTGCGGGCTCGCCGTGTTTCAGAAGGTGGTCAAGCGCCAGATGCGAAACATGTGGATCACTGTCCAGTAGCGCGCGTGCGCGCAGTTTCGCCTGGTCCGGATGGATCTCCAGAGCGATGGCGTAGGCCGCCAGCCGGGTTCGTGCATCGGTATGGCCCAAGAGTCCTTCCAGTACGACCTGAGCAGAGGGCGATGACAGCCAGGCGAACAGGGTTCCCTCAAGCCAGTCCCGCTGCACGCGCTGCGCATCCCGCAAGCGGACTGCAATCGGCCAGGCCGCCAGCACGTGCTGCACCGAGCACTTCCCGAGGAGAGTCATCACCACCTCCTGTGCTACGAAACGCACCTCGTCCACCCAGTCATTGCAGCGGAGCAAGGCACAGGACAGGGTCAGATGGCCGGGCACCGAACGCATCTTCCGGAGCGCAGCCTCGCGCGTGTGACCATTGCCATCGGAGCCCGCCAGGAACAGTGCCACCGCCTGTACTTCAACCGGCGCATCCGGACAAGCCTGCAGGCAAGCGAGCAGTCCATCATCGTTGGGGGCCCACCAACTGCGTCGACGCTCATCAAGATCGAACAGGCCCCGTGGCGGCAACGCCTGCAGCCAGCACACGCGGTCTACAGCTTCTTCGACGACCCCCTTCAGGATCGGGTCGATCATCACGCGCAGTGCGGCTTCAGGCGCTTCCAGGTGCGACATCACATCGCGCGCTTTCATGGGGAGGATGACCATCTTGCCGCATACGCATCGATCGGGCCAGCACGCCACCGTGGCGCAGGCGCGCACTCTCGCGCAGAATCAGGACCTCGTTCATGTTCCGGGGATCCCATGCCACAGCATTGCCGCCTTGCCCTGACCGCCCTCGCCCTGGCCTGCCTGCTGCCCCCCCTGGCCAGTGCGGCCACGCCCTACCGCAGCCCGCAGCAGATTCTGGACGCCTCGCCGGACAGCGACTGGCGCACACCGGACCCGGCCAACCTGCTGTACATGAACCTGCCCACTGGCCGGGTCATCATCGAGCTGGCCCCGGCATTCGCGCCGCAGCACGTGGCCAACATCCAGACGATGGCCCACGAGCACTTCTGGGATGGCGAAAGCATCTACCGCGCGCAGGACAACTTCGTGGTGCAGTTCGGCGATGCCGACGCTGATGATGCCGCCAAGGCAAAGCCGCTCGGCAGCGCCAAACGCAAGCTCCCGGCCGAGTTCCAGCGCGACAGCAAGGGGCTCACGGTCAGCCTCCTTCCCGACCGTGACGGCTGGGCCGACCAGACCGGCTTTGTCGATGGCTTCCCGGTGGGACAGGACCGCAAGGACGGCAAGACCTGGCTGGCGCATTGCTATGGCGCGCTGGGCGCTGGTCGCAACAACGAGGAAGACAGCAGCATCGGTGCCGAGCTGTACGTCGTGACCGGGCAGTCACCGCGCCAGCTGGACCGCAACATCACCCTGGTCGGCCGCGTGCTGCAGGGCATGGAGCTGCTCAGCGCGCTGCCGCGTGGACCGGCACCAATGGGCTTCTACACCGACCCGGCGCAGCGCACCGCGATCCAGTCGATCCAGCGCGCCAGCGATGTCCCGGCTGCGCAGCGACCCAGACTGCAGGTGCTGCGCACCGACTCCAGGACCTTCGCCGAGGCGACCGAAGCGCGCCGTAACCGCGTCGACGATTTCTACAAGCGCCCGGCCGGCCACATCGACCTGTGCAACATCCCGGTGCCGGTGCGCTGAGGATGAGATAACCGACGCGTCAGCGTCCGGATGCCTCGGTGGAGCCACCCCATGGGTGGCTGCACGCGGCCCCGACGGCCTATCGCTGCGACACCGCCACGCTCCCAAGAATCAACACGCCCGCGATGACCATCGCGCCGGTCACCGGTTCGCCCAGGAACAGCCAGGCGAACAGGGCGCCGAACATCGGCACCAGGTAGGTCACGGTCGAAGCGCGGGCCGGGCCGATGCGGGCGATCAGGCGGTAGAACATCAGGAACGCCAGACCGGTGCAGACCACGCCCAGCGCGATCGCGCAGGCCCAGGACAGCATCGGGATCGGTGCGGCCGGCCAGTGGGTCAGCGCCATCGGCAGCAGCAGGATCGCCGCGCAGCCCAGCGTGGCACCGGCAGAGGCGGCCGGCGGCAGGCCGGTCATGTGGCGCTTCACCAGGTTGACGCCCAGCCCGTACAGCAACGCGGCCAGCGCACCGGCGACCACCGCTGCGCCGATGCTCAGCCCGGCGACCTTGGCCGTGGCCAGCACGACCACGCCGGCAAAGCCGACCAGCAGGGCGATCGCGCGGCGCACGCCGATCTTTTCGCCGAAGAACAGGAAGGCGATCAGGGCGGCAAACAGCACCGTCATCGCGTTGCAGATCGCCCCGATCGCGGCCGGGGCGCGTTGTGCGGCCCAGGCGAACAGCACGAACGGAATGGCCGAGTTGATCACCCCGATGGGCGCCAACCACAACCAGCGCCGCGCCGGGAACTGCGCCCGCGCCTGCCACAGGAACGGCAGCAGCACCAAGGCGCCAAGCAGCAGCCGTACCTCCACCAGCGCGTAGGGCCCGAAGGCGGGCACGGCCACGCGCATGAACAGGAACGAGCAGCCCCAGATCGCGCCGAGCACGGTCAACTCCAGCGGCGTGCGCCAATCACGATCCACGCTGCCCGCGGCGAGCGGCGTCCCGCTCACGCCGGGTCTCCGCAAGGACGCTGACACGCTGGGGTAGCGGTAAAGGACGGCAACATGCGCGTGGATCCGGAGAGGAAGGGCGACAGCATCCGCCTGCCATCGCGCGCCCACAAGCGCGTAGTATCCGTGCAAGCCACAAATATGATTTGGGTCTCGACCATGATCCTTCGCCCTGCCCTGCTGCCCGCGCTGGGGGTGTTCGCGGTGGCTGCACGCCATCAGAATTTCGCCCATGCCGCCCAGGAGCTGCACCTGACCGCCAGCGCGGTCAGCCACCATGTGCGCCGGCTGGAAGAGCTGCTGGGCACGGTCCTGTTCCAGCGCCACGCGCGCGGCGTGCGGCTGACCGCCGAGGGACGCCAATTGGCCGATGCGGCGGCCGCCGCGCTGAGCGATCTCAATGCCGTGGCCGGCAACCTCCACCCGCAGGCGGACATCGTGCCGCTGCGGGTCACCACCATCCGCTCGCTGTCGTACTGCTGGCTGATCCCGCGGTTGCCGCGCTTCACCCGACAGCATCCACGCATGCGCATCGAGCTGCAGACCAGCACGGAGCTGGTGCGCTTCGACGAGAGCGGCCCGGAGCTGGGCATCCGTTACGGCCTGGGCCAGTGGCCGGGCATGACCGCGCACCACCTGATGGACGACGAACTCTGCCCGGTCGCCTCGCCGGCATTGGCGGGGGTTTCGGCACTGCGCGACGCCGCGCAGATCGCCGCGCTGCCCCTGCTCAGCGACATGTCCCCGCAGGGCTGGCGCGACTGGTTCCGCGCTGCCGGTGTCCGCGGCCTGGACCTTCCCTCGCTGCACACCTTCAGCGACAGCACCGATGCGATGCGCGCAGCGGTGTACGGCATCGGCGCGGTGCTGGCGCGCAAGCACATCGCGCAACCCTATCTGCAGCGTTACGAACTGGTGCGCCTGCCTGGCCCTGCGCTCAAGGCACGCTACGCGTACTACGTGGTGCACGCCGAGCACCGTCCGCTCAGCCCGACCGCGCAGGCCTTCATGGATTGGCTCAAGCGCGAAGCGCTGGATGAGCGCACCCCGCTGCCGGCCCTGCCTGACGAACTGCTGGGCCTGCCACCCGCCGACCCGGCGCGCGACTGAACCGGACACCACGGCCCAGCGCGCATCCTCACCCGACCTTTTCCGACCGCTGGCTAGGCTGGAGTCCCTTTCCCCGAGGCTCACCCCATGGCCCTGTTGCGACTGCGAATCACCGGCACCGAAGACGATGCACGTGCCATCACCGACCTGCTGCAGAGCATCGAGGGGATCGAACACGTCGAAGAAACCGACGACCTGATGCCGCACATGGACGACGACGATTCCAGCTCGGCCGGCCTGTCCGATGACATCGGCCCGGGCACCCACGAACTGGAAGTGGAAGTCGGCAATGCGCTCGGCGCCCAGCGCGTGCGCGACGCCGTGCAGGAACTGGCGCTGGAGCTGGACGTCTTCGTGGAATACGAGCAGGACGAAGGCTGACTCGACCGTCGTGCCGCGCTGTCATGCGCGGCACGACAGGCAGGCTCAGCGTGCGGCCGCCGCAGCCTTGCGTCGCTTGCGGCGACGCCACAGCGCCACGACCACGGCACCGACTGCCCAGGCCACCACGCCAACCGGCAGCAGCGCGGCAACCGCGCGGATTACGAACGCGATGCTGGTGGTGACGATCGAGCCGAACTCACTGACCGCCTTGCCGATCTCGCTGCGGCTGCGCTGCCCGGCCGGGCCTTCGAAGCGCATCGTAACCAGTTGGGTATCGATCCGGCGACGCTGCTGCGCGGCGTCCTTGTTGGCCTGCTCCAGCCCCGCTTCAATCTCGGCCATGCGCTGTGAGACCGCCAACAGATCGGCAACCTTCATGTCGCTGCGCTGCTGGTACGCCTGCAACTGGGCATGCTCCTTCTGCAGCCGCGCCTGGGTCAGCGCGGTATCGGCCACCTGCTGGGCAAGATCTTCGGCATGGGTATTGCGCGAGGCCACATCGCCGCCTTCACCGGCCAGGGCGATGATCGGCTCGACACCCTTGGGCGCGATGCGCACGCGGATCGAGCCGGAGCGGGTCTCACCGCCCTCTTCGCCCACCTGCAGCACGGCGCAGTCGCCGAACCGGTTGCTCTGGCACGCCTCGGACACGGCCTTGACCCGCTCGCTGATGCGCTTGGCATCGAGCTGGATGCGGAGGTCATGTTCATAGGCCAGGAACGCACCCTCCGGCGAGGCGACCGCCCCGGCGGCCGCATCGGCCGCGTAATCCTGTCCGCCGCGGCCACAGGCCACCAGGCCCAACAACAGCATCCCTGCCAGCCCGGCGCGGGCCCGTCGTGTCCATCCAGTCACAGTGCAGCTCCAGTCAATGCGGTGATCTTCACGGCGCATGGTAATCCAATGGCACGGGGACAACGGGGGCCATCGGCCCTATGCTCGGGGATTGTCCCCAGTACAGGAACACCGATGCGCCAGCATCTGCTTGCCCTCGCCCTGATCGCCGCCCTTGGTGGCTGCCAGCAGGCCGACTCCCCTGCGCCCGCCACCGGCACCGAAGCGGCTGCCCCCGCCGGCGATGCCGCGGTCGATACGGCCTTCGCCGATCTGTCCAAGCGCGCCCTGGACACCTGGATGCAGCTGTCCCCGATCAGCGCCACGCAGATCGGCGACCACCGCTATGACAGCGAGATCGATGACCTGAGCGCCGCCGGCCAGCAGAAAGTGCTGACCGCGTACAAGGCCCTGCTCGCCGACCTGGACAAGATCGACGTGAGCAAGCTCTCGCGCGAGAACCAGGTGGACGCGGCGATCCTGCGCAACCAGCTGCAGTCCGAAGTCTGGACCGCCGAAGTGCTGCAGTCGCCGAAGTGGGACCCGCAGATGTACAACGGCATGGCCGGCAGCGCGCTGTACGGCCTGATGGCGCGTGAGTTCGCGCCGCTGCCCGAGCGCCTGAAGTCGGCCACCGCGCGCATGGAGAAGCTGCCGCAGATCTTCGCCCAGGCCCGTGAGAACCTGGACCCGGCCCGCGTGCCGAAGATCCATGCCGAAACCGTGGCCAAGCAGAACCGCGGCATCCTGAGCATCGTCGATACCTTCATCACCCCGCACATCGGCGAACTCCCCGCCGAGGACCAGAAGCGCCTGCAGGCCGCGATCGAGGGCCTGAAGAAGGCCGTCGAGGAGCAGCAGACCTGGCTGGACAAGACCCTGGTGCCGAATGCCAAGGGCGATTTCCGCATCGGCGCGGACCTGTATGACCAGAAGCTCAAGTTCGCGCTGAACTCCTCGCTGTCGCGTGCCGAGATCGGCGAGCGCGCGCGTGCCGAACTCAAGCGCGTACGCCAGGACATGTACGGCATCGCGCAGACCGTGCTCAAGGACAAGCCGGGCGCCCCGGCGCTGCCGGCCAACCCGAGTGACGAGCAGCAGCAGGCGGCGATCGAAGCCGCGCTGGAGCTGGCCTATGCCGACAAGCCGGCCCGCGACAAGGTCGTCGAAGACGCCAAAGCCGCGCTGGAACAGTCCACCGAATTCGTGCGCAAGCATGACCTGATGACGCTGCCGGATTCACCGGTGGACATCATCCTGATGCCGGAATTCCAGCGCGGCGTGGCCGTGGCCTACTGCGATTCGCCGGGCCCGCTCGACAAGAACCTGAAGACCTTCTACGCGGTCTCGCCGATTCCGGACGACTGGACCGACAAGCAGGTCGATTCGTTCCTGCGCGAATACAACAGCCGCATGATCCACCTGCTGAGCATCCACGAGGGCACCCCGGGCCACTACCTGGAAGGCTGGCACTCGGGCAAGTTCCCCTCTACGCTGCGCGCGGTGCTGCGTTCGGGCCTGTTTGCCGAAGGCTGGGCGGTCTACACCGAGCGGATGATGCAGGAACAGGGTTACCTGGACAACGATCCGCTGTTCCACCTGGTGCAGCTGAAGTTCTACCTGCGCACCATCTCCAACGCGATCCTGGACCAGGGCGTGCACGTGGACAACTGGACGCGCGAGCAGGCGATGCACCTGATGACCCACGACGCCTTCCAGCAGGAAAGCGAAGCCTCGGGCAAGTGGGTGCGTGCGCAGCTGACCTCCGCGCAGCTGCCCACCTACTTCGTCGGTGCGCAGGAGCACTTCGACACGCGCAAGGCCGTGCAGGACAAGCAGGGGGCCAAGTTCAACCTGAAGGCCTACCACGACCAGATGCTGTCCTACGGCGCGCCGCCGGTGCGTTTCGCGCGCCAGCTGATGCTGGACCAGCCGATCGAGTAAGTACTGCCTGGTTCCTCGTCAGACAGGCAAACGGCCCGGGGTGACCCGGGCCGTTTCTTTATCTGCACAGCGCCCGTGGATGCAGGTAACGGGCACGTGGGGCGAGTGCGACGTGGGTGAATCGAGGGTTACGCGTCGGCGGCCACGAATCCACCGGTCTGCCGCGCCCACAGACGGGCATACAAGCCGCCGGCCGCGATCAGTTCGGCGTGCGTGCCGGTCTCCACAATGCGGCCCTGGTCCATCACCACCAGCCGGTCCATGCGCGCGATCGTGGACAACCGGTGCGCGATCGCGATCACTGTCTTGCCGGTCATCAATTCGTCCAGGTTGTCCTGGATCGCCGCTTCCACTTCCGAATCCAGCGCCGAGGTCGCCTCGTCCAGGACCAGGATCGGGGCGTCCTTGAGCAGCACCCGCGCGATCGCGATGCGCTGGCGCTGTCCACCGGACAGCTTCACCCCGCGTTCGCCGACGTGCGCGTCGTAACCCTGCCGTCCTTCGCCATCACGCAGGGTGTCGATGAAGGCCGACGCCCGTGCCTTGGCCACCGCGGCATGCAGCTGTTCCTCGGTCGCGTCCGGGCGGCCGTAGAGCAGGTTGTCGCGGATCGAGCGGTGCAGCAGCGAGGTGTCCTGGGTGACCACGCCGATCTGCCGGCGCAGGCTTTCCTGGGTCACGCCGGCGATGTCGTGGCCGTCGATGCGGATCTGCCCGCTCTCCAGGTCGTACAGCCGCAGCAGCACATTGACCAGGGTCGACTTGCCGGCACCGGAGGGGCCGACCAGACCGATCTTTTCACCGGGCTTCACCTGCAGGTCCAGCCCGGCGATGACGCCACCGCTTTTGCCGTAGTGGAAATGGATGTGATCGAAATGCACGGCGCCCTGGCTGACCACCAGCGGCACGGCATCGGCGCGGTCCTGCACGGTGAGCGGCTGGGAGATGGTGGTGATGCCGTCCTGCACCGTGCCGATATCCTCGAAGATGCCGTTGATCGTCCACATGATCCAGCCGGACATGTTGTGGATGCGGATCACCAGGCCGGTGGCCAGGGTGATCGCACCGACCGTGATGTGCCCGCCGTTCCACAACCACAGCGCCAGGCCGCAGGTGCCCACGATGAGGAAGCCGTTGACGATGGCGATGGTGACTTCCAGCCCGGTGGTGACCCGGGTCTGGCCGCGGTGCTTGACCGCCAGTTCGTCGATCGCCTCGGCCACGTAGGCCTGCTCGCGGCCGCCATGGGCGAACAGCTTCAGCGTGGGCACGTTGGTGTAGCCATCCACGATGCGGCCCATCGCCTTGGAGCGCGCCTCCGAGGCGATCCACGCGCGCTCTTTGGCCCGCGGCACGAAGTACCACATGATCACCGCATAGCCGGCCATCCACAGCCCCAGCGGAATCATCAGCCGCCAGTCGGCCTGCGCGAACAGGTACAGCGCGGTGCCGGTGTAGACGATGATGTACCAGAGCGAATCGACCATCTGCACGGCCGATTCGCGCAGCGAGGTACCGGTCTGCATGACCCGGTTGGCCATGCTGCCGGCGAAATCGTTCTGGAAGAAGCTCAGGCTCTGCCGCACCACGTAGTTGTGCATCAGCCAGCGCGAGCGGTTGCTCAACCCCGGCACGATCGCCTGGTTGACCAGCAGGCTGTGCAGCGAGACCAGCAGCGGCCGCGCAATCAGGGTGATGCCGGCCATCCACATCAACGTGTTGGCATGCCGGGCGAAGAAGTCGCTGCCGGGCTGCTCGGCGACCATGTCGACGATGCGGCCCAGGAAATCGAACATCGCCACTTCCACCAGCGCCAGCAGCAGCCCGGCGATCAACGTGGCCAGCAGCACCGGCCACACCGGACGCAGATAGTGGATGTAGAACGGCACCACCTTGCGCGGCGGCATGCGCCCATCGATCGGCGGGAAAACCGGAATCAGCGATTCGAACCAGCGGAACATCGCAGTGCACCGAAAACAAAACAGGCCGCGATTATCCCACCGCGGCCTGCCCTTTTACTCTCACCTCCATCACACGCCGGCGACGGGGTTCAGCCCTTGGTCTCCGGCGCGATCGGGGTCAGCAGCAGGTCCTGGAAATCGAAGCTGAAATCGGTCAGCGACGACACCGCCTGCATGCGCACCTCGCGGACCTTGCCGTCCGGATCCAGGCTGAAATTCACGAAGGCATCGGCATTGAGCGAACGGTCGTCCCAGCGCACCAGGAAGGTGTCGTGCTGCCAATGTTCCAGCGTGCCGATCAACTGCGCGGTCCTGCCGAAGCGCAGGCGCAGTTTGCCGCCCTGCTGTTCAACGAATACGTCGCCGTACCACGCGTCGCGGTAACCGCCCGCGTAGCGTGCCAGCGGCAGCGACGGCGTGGACTTCGCATCGCGCGCCGCCTGGTGCCTGGCCCAGCCCTCGTCCGCCTTCTCCTGCGACTTGGCCACGGCGGCCGCATAGGCGGCGACCCAGTCGGTGGCCGGCGCCTGCAGGTAGGCGTCCAGCGCTTCCATGGTGATTGCGTTGAAGGCGGCACCCACTTCCTGGTTGGTCAGCACCACGATGCCGAGCTTGTGCGCCGGCACCAGGGTCACGCGCGAGACCATGCCCGGCCAGCCGCCGGTGTGCCAGACCAGCTTCTGGCCACGGTAATCACTCAGGCTCCAGCCCTCGCCATAACCGGCGAAATTTGGCCGTGCCGCCGCAAGCTGCGGCACGCTCGGCTCGGGCACGACCTGCGGGGTGATCATCTGCCACATCGCCTGCTGGGTCTTGGCGGTGAACAGCGGCTGGCCGTTCTCCAGCGTGCCCTGGGCCAATTGCACGTTCATCCAGCGCGCCATGTCATGCACGCTGGAATAGATGCCGCCGGCGCCGGCATTGTTGGACCAGGTCAGCGGTGCGACGGTGCGCAGCTGGCTGAAATCGTACTTGGCATGACCGACCGCGGCGTTGTCGCCGGGCTGCAGATGATCGGCGTTGTAACGCGTGCCGCGCATCCCCACCGGGGTGAAGATGTGCTGCTGCAGAAAGTCCGCATAGGTCTGCCCGGACACCTGTTCGATCACCTGCTGGGCGACCGCATAGAGAATGTTGTCGTAGGCGTAGCGATCACGGAACCCGGCCTTGAGCGGCACCTTGCCCAGACGCTGCACCACCTCTTTGTTGCTGTAGGAGGTGGTCGGCCAGAACAGCAGGTCGCCCGCGCCCAGGCTCAAGCCACTGCGATGCGAGAGCAGATCGCGGATCCGCATTTCACCGGTCACATACGGATCGGACATGCGGAAGCCCGGCAGATGATCGATCACGCGGTCGTCCATCTTCAGCTTGCCCTGCTCGGCCAGCAGGTTCAGCGAGGTCGCGGTGAACGCCTTGGTGTTGGAGGCAATCGCGAACAGCGTGTCGGCCTGGACCGGCGCCGGCTTGCCCAGCTCGCGCACACCGTAACCGCGTTCCATCACGACCTTGCCGTCCTTGACCACCGCCACGGCGATGCCGGGGATGTCGAACTCGGCGCGGGCCCGTTCGATGGTGGCGTCCAGCCGCTGCAGTTCGGCCGGCACGGCGGCCGATGCCAAGGGTGCGCATGCGAGCAGCACGGCGCCTCCGATCCAGGATGTGTTCAAGCAGTGTCTCCGGTTGCGTGTGGCGGGGGCGTCGAAGGTGCCGATGCCCCGGTTTCGCACGATGGTAACGCGGGCCGGATCAGGCTCGCCTGTGCCAGAAGGAGGCCCGCCATGACCGCGCCCGCGCAGACCACCGCTACCATCATTCCCTGCCTGCGCTACCGCGATGCACACGCCGCCATTGCCTGGCTGCAGCGCGCGTTCGGGTTCCAGCAACAGGCGGTGTACGCCGAGGGCGATATCGTCCACCACGCCCAGCTGGTGTATGGCCACGGCATGATCATGCTCGGCTCGGTCGACAACGCCAGCGAATGGGGCCGCTACAACGTGCACCCCGATGAGGTCGGCGGCCGCCAGACCCAGACGGCCTGCGTGATCGTGGCCGATCCGGATGCGCATCATGCGCGCGCGGTTGCCGCCGGCGCCCGGATCGTGATCGACATCGCCGACCAGCCCTATGGCGGCCGTGGCTATGCCTGCCGCGATCCGGAGGGCTACCTGTGGTGGTTCGGCAGCTACGACCCGTGGGCCGGCCACGCGGGCGGCGCATGAGCGCACCGCCCGGCATCATCCACACCGGTATCGGCGGCTGGGTCTTCCCGGCGTGGCGTGGTGGCACCTTCTATCCGGCCGGGCTGCCGCAGCGCGAAGAGCTGGCCTATGCCAGCGAGCAGCTCGGCTGCATTGAAATCAACAGCACCTTCTACCGCGCGCAGAAGCCGGCCATCTATGCACAGTGGCGCGAGCAGACGCCCGAGGGTTTCCGCTTCTCGGCCAAGGCGCCGCGCACGATCACCCAGACCCATGACCTGACCACCGTCGGCGAACGTGCCGAGCGCTTCATCGAGGGCATCAGCGCGCTGGAGGACCGGCTGGGGCCGCTGATCTGGCAGTTCGGCGAAAACCATCCGGCCGCCACGGCCGAGTTCGATGCGTTCCTGGGCATGCTTCCGCGCAAGGTTGGCGGCGAGCGCCTGCAGCACGCGCTGGAGGTGCGCAACCCGGCTGCCTGGACACCGGACCTGCTGGCTGCTGCCCGGGCCCACGGCGCCGCGCTGGTGTTAAGCGGCTCGGACGATTACCCCAGCTTCGCCGACCCGACCGCGGACTTCATCTATGCGCGGCTGATGCGCTCACGCGCCAACCTGCGTGCCGGCTATCCAGCGCGGGCCATGGAGCAGTGGTGCCTGCGTGCGATGCGCTGGGCGCGCGGCGAGGACAATGCAGACCTGCCCCACCTCGCCGCCGACGTGCCCGCGCAGTCGCCGCGCGAGGTGTATGTGCTGTTCATTGGCGCCGCCAAGCAGCGCAATCCGGGGGCGGCGATGGCCCTGCGCGACCAGCTGCGGCAGCTCGGCGGCGGCTGACCGTTCACCGCTGCCGGCGGCGCGCCGCGAGCGCCGCATCCAGCCACCACAGCAGGGCACCGGCCACAATGAACACCACCGCCACGGCCAGCACATTGCGCGCAACCAAGCCGATGCCCAGCGCGCCCAGGTCCAGGAACGGGTACGGGTACTGCCCGCTGAGCCGCCCGACCAGCAGCGCCCAGGCCAGGTAAACGATCGGAATCGCCAGAACGCCGGCCAGCCCGCGCCGAGTGAGGCCGCCGTGCGGCCCGGCCAGCCAACCCAGCAGATACATCACGGGCACCGCGTAATGCAGGCCGGCATCGGCCCACCATTGCGCGCCCTGCGGGTGCCACAGCGGACGCAGGATGATCACGTAGATCAACCCGGTGATGCCGATGAACAGCGCCACTGCCACGCGCGGGACCGGCGCGGCCAGGCCAGTGCGACGGCCGCAGGCCAGGGCAACGCAGACCACGGCCACCCCGATGTTGCTGAGGATGGTGAAGTAGCCCAGGTAGCGCAGCGTCGCCTCCGCCGCACCCGGGCCGGGGATGCGCAGCAGCAGGTGGTACTGCAGCAGCAGCGAGGCCACTGCGACCACGGCGGTGAGGCCGGCCCAGGCGCGCAGCGCGGGCGGCATTGTGGGGGCAAGGGAATCGCTGTGCAGAGGTGTCATGGGCGCAGGATGCCACGGCCCGGAAAAGATCACGTGGAAGGCGTCCGCCACGTCGCGGCTTGTCGCACAATACGCCGATGCCGATGACCGATACCCGCAGAGCCCTGCTGCAAATCCATTTCTGTGTGCTGCTGTGGGGCGTCACCGCCATCCTCGGCAAGCTGATCACCCTGCCCGCCCTGCCCCTGGTGTGGTGGCGCATGCTGCTGGTGGTGGCCATGCTGGCGCTGGTGCCACGGGTGTGGCGCGGGCTGCGGCAACTCTCGCCGCGATTGGTCGCCGGGTACTGCGGCGTCGGCGCGCTGGTCGCGCTGCATTGGCTCACCTTCTATGGCGCGGTGAAACTGGCCAATGCCTCGGTGGCCGCGACCTGCATCGCGCTGGCGCCGGTGTTCACGGCGGTGATCGAACCGTGGGTGGCCAAGCGACCCTTCCAGTTCCGCGAGCTGGCCTTCGGCATCCTGGTGCTGCCCGGCGTCGCACTGGTGGTGGGGGGCGTTCCCGATGGCATGCGCCTGGGCGTGCTGATCGGCGCACTGTCGGCATTGCTGGTGGCCGTCTTCGGCTCGCTCAACAAGCGCCTGGTCAGCCATGCCGACCCGCTCACCGTGACCGCGCTGGAACTCGGCGCGGGCACGCTCACCCTGACCCTGCTGGCGCCGGTGCTGCCCTTCCTGCTGCCGGCGCTGGCCAGCGACCTGTGGGTGATCCCGGACCTGCACGATGGCCTGCTGCTGTTGGCCCTGGCCGGTCTCTGCACGCTGCTGCCGTTTGCGCTGGCCCTGGTCGCGCTGCGCCACATCAGCGCCTACACCTCCCAGCTGGTGACCAATCTGGAACCGGTCTACGCCATCCTGCTGGCGATGGTGCTGCTCAGCGAGCAGCGTGAGCTGACGCCGCTGTTCTATGCCGGCGTGGCGATCATCGTCGGGGCGGTGTTCCTGCACCCGCTGCTCAACCGCCGCCGGAAGGTGCAGCACCCGGAAATCCTGGCAACCTCGGAAGCGCGCAACATCGCCGATTGAGCGCGCGCACCGGCCAACACCCGGCACGCCAGGGATAGGCCGTGCGCTTCAGTCGGCGCGCAGGACCCGGTTGCGGCCCTCGCCCTTGGCCCGGTACAACGCCGCGTCGGCCCGTGCCAGGGTCTGCTCGATCGCATCGCCGTGGCGGTGCGCGGCCACCCCGATACTGATCGTCAACGGCAGGCCCAACGGCAGGTCGGCCACCGCCATGCGCAGGAAATCACACTGCAGCTCAGCGGTGGCCAGCGGCGTATCGGGCATCAGCACCACGAATTCTTCGCCACCGTACCGCGCGGCCAGGCCGTGCCCGGCGAAATGCGCACGCAGCAGACGGGCCAGTTCGGCCAGCACGTGGTCGCCGGTGGCATGGCCGTAAAGATCGTTAACGGTCTTGAAGTGATCGATGTCCAGCAGGGCGACGGCCGTGGCGCGTGGCTGGCCGTCGGCGTCCACCACCGCCGCTTCCAGCGCAGTGCTCATCGCACGGCGGTTCGGCAGGCCGGTGAGCGGGTCGGTGCGGCTCTGTTCGGCCAGGTCGGCGTTCTGCTGTTCCAGCAGTTCGTTGTACTCGGCCAGGCGCTGCTCGTACCAGGCGCGGTCGGTCATGTGCTGCTGTATCTCGTGCGCGTAGCGGCGCAGCTCCATCACCAGCGAGACCTGCCGGGACAACGCGGACAAGGCATCGCGCTGGCCCGGGCTGAGCTGCCGGGGCGCCGCATCGAACACGCACAGAGTGCCAAGTGGCAGCCCCTCGCTGCTCAGCAGCGGCGCACCGGCGTAGAAGCGGACGTGCGGGTCATCGACCACCACCGGGTTGTCGAAGAAGCGCGGATCGTTGCGCGCATCCTCGACCACCATCACCTGGTCCGGCTGCAGGATGGCGTGGCCGCAGAAGGAGATGTCGCGACTGGTTTCGGCGCCCTCCAGCAGCTGGCGCGCTTTGAACCACTGGCGGTCCTGGTCGACCAGGGTGACCGCGCCCATGCGCGTGCCGCACAACGCCGTGGCGATCGTGACCAGATCGTCGAACGACCGCTCGCGGGGGGAATCCAGGATCTGGTAGCGCTGCAGCGCCAGCAGGCGCTGCGCTTCGTTGTCCGGCTTGGACGGCTTGATCATCGTGGCAGGCAGTAGCGTGTGCCTGCGCAGTCTAGCCCGAGTATCGCGCCATCACGTGACGCACAGCATCACCAGTCCAGCTGCTTGGGCAGCAGGCCCTTGAGCTCGGCGTCGGTGAGGTTGCGCCACTGGCCCGGCTTGAGCGCACCGAGCTTGATGTTGTCGATGCGCACGCGGCGCAGCTGGGTGACCCGGAAGCCGAACGCAGCCGCCATCAGGCGGATCTGGCGGTTCAGGCCCTGCTGCAGGGTGATCCGGAACCCGAACTTGGCCAGCTTGCTGGTCCGGCATGGCAGCGTGACTTCGTCGCGGATGCGCACGCCGCGGGCCATGCCGCGCAGGAACTCATCGGTGACGGCCTTGTTGACCGCGACCATGTATTCCTTCTGGTGGCCATTTTCGGCGCGCAGGATCTGGTTGACGATGTTGCCGTTGCTGGTGAGCAGGATCAGGCCTTCGGAATCCTTGTCCAGGCGGCCGATCGGGAAGATGCGCTGCTCGTGGCCGACGAACTCCACGATGTTGCCCTTGACCGAGCTTTCGGTGGTGCAGGTGATCCCCACCGGCTTGTTCAGCGCGATGTAGACGTGCTTGCGGCCACCGGCCTTCTTGGCTTCACGGGCGCGCAGCGGCTGGCCGTCCACCAGCACCACGTCCTGTTCGCCCACCACCGCACCGGTACCGGCCGGATGGCCGTTGACGGTGACGCGGCGCTCGCCGATCAGGCGGTCGGCTTCGCGGCGGGAACAGAAGCCGGTATCGGCGATATGCTTGTTGAGTCGGGTTGTCATCGGCCCATTATCGGGCAAAAGGTGGCCGCCGCTGCGTTTTTCCGCGTGCCGGTGGTTCAGGCCGGCAATGGATCGCCGGCGGTCGTGGTGCGCTCGCCGTCGTGGATCTGGTTGCGGCCGTTGCGCTTGGCGCAGTACATGGCGTGGTCGGCCCGGCGCAGCAACCCGGCCAGATCGTCGCTGCCCGGCTGGAGTACCGCCAGGCCGATGCTGGCCGAGACGGTCAGGCCCGGGATGCCCAGCGTCTGGGTCACCGCCGCCACCTGCTGACGGACCGTCTCCAGCCGGGCCACGGCCGCGGCATGGCCGGCACCGGGCAGCAGCACCAGGAATTCCTCACCGCCCATCCGGATCACATCGTCATGGTTGCGCACCGAGCCGCGCAGCGCGCGCGCCACCGCGACCAGCACCTGGTCGCCCACCTCATGCCCGAACTGGTCGTTGATGTCCTTGAACAGATCGATGTCCAGGAAGCCGATCGCCAGCGCATGCGGCTGCTGGCGCGCCCGTTCCAGGTATTGCGCGAGCAGGCGCAGGCCGGCGCGACGGTTGGGCAGGCCGGTGAGCACGTCGGTGTCGGCCAGCTGGCGCATTTCATCGCGCTGGCGGCGCAGCCTGCCCAGCCGGAGATTCAGGGCGTAGGCGGCCATCATCAAGAACCAGGTGGCCGACAACTGCAGCGCTTCGATCCGATAGGCCACCAGCCAGCGCGCGTCCAGCGCGTCGGCCCCGATCATGATCCACCAGGGGGCCAGCGCGGCCAGCCCCGGCAGTGCATGCGCATCGCCCCGCCACAGCCCCCACAGGCCCGCACCGAGACACAGCGTGCAGACGACCAGGAAACTGCCTTCCAGCGCTGCCGCCCCGGCGCTCAGCCCGTCCAGCCCCCAGAGCGGCACGCTCAGCCCGAGCGCGATCAGGCCCCACAGCACGAGGTGCTGGGCCGGACGCGAGCGCGGCCAGCGCCGGTCACCGCCGGTGAGGCGCCACAGGATCGGCAGCAGCAAGGCCTGGCTGAACGCGGTGAGTGCGATCAGCCACCAGGAGGCGCGGTCGTGCACCGGCAACCACGGCTCGGGATAGCCGCTCAGCCCGCCAAGCACCGCCTGCCAGAGCACGAACACAACGCAGGCGCCGACATACACCAGGAAAGACCGGTCGCGGGTGGTGGCCCAGCCCATCAGCGCAGACAGCGCCAGGGCGATCGCCACGGCGATACAGGCTGCACGCACCAGCAGCCGGGCGGTGTCGTTCTGCTGCACCGGACTGGGCGCGCCAAGCTGGATGGTCGGTACCCAGCGCGGCTTCAGCGGCCGGGTCCAGGACACCACGATCGGCTCGTGATCGCCGGCCTTGGGCACCACCACCAACCCGACCCCGGCCCGGAAGCGCGAATCGCGCGTGCGGGCATCGTGCATGCTGCCGCAGATCTCGCGGTCGCCATGGCTGATGCGGACCTCGCCGGTGAGGACCCCGAATACGTCCACGGCCTGTGGCTTGCCCGACCAGCCGGCGGCGGGCGCCGGGATCGAGAGCACTTCCTGGTGGCGTGCCAGTACATCCGGCGCGCAGGCGCGCTGCGGCGTCACCTCATCGGTGGCCCCGCCCAGCAACAGGAAGTCCTGCCCCACGCGCGGCGCCGCCTGCAGGCTCCAGGGCAACAGCCACAGCAGCACCAGCGCGAACGCCATCCACCCGATTGAATAACCGCCCCCGTTGCTCACGCCTGCGTCCTGCCCGCCCGTGTTCGTCCGCGCACACCGTGTCCGGAACCGTCGGCGGCGATTATCGCATCATGGCATGCCCCGCCAGGCGTCGGAGGACAGGCCCGCGCGCACCGGCCGTATCGCCAGCTGGGTCATCCGCTCCAGCGGGATCGGGCGCTCGATCGCATACCCCTGCAAACCCTCCACGCCCATCTGCGCCAGCTGGTCGGCCACCACCGCCGATTCGACCCACTCGGCAACGACCATCATGTGCAGCTCGCGGCCCACCTCGGTGATCGCGCGCACGGCGGCGCGGTTGACCGGATCCACGTTCATGTCGCGCACGAACACGCCATCGATCTTGAGCATGTCTGCCGGCAACTGGCGCAGATAGCCGAACGAGGACAACCCGGAGCCGAAATCATCCAGCGCCATACGGCAGCCACGCGCCTTGACCGCGTCGATGAAGGCACGCGCCTGTGCCAGGTTGCTGACCGCGGCGGTTTCGGTGATTTCAAAGCAGAGCTTGCGGGCCAGGCCGCGGTTGCGTTCCAGCAGATCGGTGACGAAGGCCAGGAAGCTGGGCTCGGCGATCGACTGCGCCGACACGTTGACGTTGCACAGGCCCAGCTGCTGCACGTGGCTCGGGCACACCTGCAGGTGCCGGAACAGCAGCGACAACACGTGCCGGTCCAGCGCCATGCCCATGCCGTAACGTTCCACCGCGCCCATGAACTCGGCCGGCCCCTGCAGGGCACCCTCCGGGCTGCGCATGCGCACCAGCACTTCGTAGTGCAGGAACTCCGGATCGCCGACCCGCTCGATGCGCTGGGCATACAGCAGCATGCGGTTCTCGGCCATCGCGCTGGAGACATTGGCCAGGCGCTCGGCTTCGCGCCGACGTTCGTCCAGCGCCATGCGGCTTTCGTTGTAGCAATGCACACGGTTGCGACCGGCCTCCTTGGCGGCATAGCAGGCGCTGTCGGCCGCGCTCATCAGCCAGTTCACATCCGGAGCCTCGGCGGTCACTTCCACCACGCCGACGCTGCAGCTCACCCGGGGGGCGCCGTCGCCGTGATGCAGGCTGACCTGGCCCAGCGTGCGGATTACCCGTTGCAGCACCTGCTTGGCCTCGTCCTGGCCGGCGTTGGCCAGGAACAGGGCAAACTCGTCCCCGCCCAGGCGGCCCACCCAGTCGCCATCGCGCACGGCGCCGACCAGGTAATCGGCGAAACTGCGCAGCAGCTGGTCGCCCGCGGCATGGCCGAGCCCGTCGTTGACCAGCTTGAAGTAATCCAGATCGATGTAGCACAGCGAGTGGATCCCGCCCTCGGCGCGTACCGCCACCAGCGCCTGATCGAGCAGCCGCTCGATCTCGCGGCGGTTGATCAGCCCGGTCAGCGGGTCATGACTGGCGTGGTGTTCCACCTCCCGCGCCAGCGCATGGTTCTGCGAGACATCCTCCACCAGCGCGAACACCGCCGGCGCGCGGCCCCGGGTATGCACCACCGTCCCGCTCCAGCGCCCCCACATCAGGCTGCCATCGGCGCGCAGGAAGCGCAGCTCGCCCGGGCGCAGCTGGCGTGGCCAGTCGATCCGCCCGCGCTCGTCCAGGACCAGCTCCCCCTCCACCAGCAGATCGGCCAGCGACAGGCTGAGCAGCGCCTCACGGCGATGGTCGAGGATATCGGCCATGGCCTGGTTGGCCTCCATGATGCCGCCCTCCTCGTCGAGCTTGAGCATGCCGACCGTGGCCTGGTAGAACGCCGCGCGGAACCGGCTTTCCTGCTCGGTCAGGTCGTTGCGCACGCGCCGCGCGAGCAGCACCGCGATCAGCGTGATCGCCAGCACCGACAACCCCCCGACGATGAAGGTGGTCATGCGCACCATCGCCGCGGTATGCAGCAACGCGCTGGAGAACGCCCGCGCCTGGTTCTGCATGTCCACGTCCAGCGCCTGCACCCGGCGCAGCAGTGCCTGCTGTACCGCCGGGGTCAGGCTGCCGGCCGCATGTCCGGCCTGGACCCGGTCGGTGATGGCCACCAGCTGCAGCAGATCGTCGTCGGTGTCGCGCCACAGGCGCACTGCGTCGCGGAAATACGGCTGATCGCGCAGGTAGCGATACGACAGGATCAACCGGTTGATGTCGCCGCGGGCGTTGCCGCCTTCGATGAAGCCCCGGCGTGCCGCAGCGATGTCCGGGGCGGCCTGTTCCAGTGCACGGCGGGCGGTCAGGTCGCCCAGCGGCACCCGCAGCGCCTGCCGGGTCAGCGCAAGATCGGCTGGATCGGCCGAGGTGATGTACCGCGACAGCGCGTGGGTGGCCTGCTGCTGGCCGCGCGACCAGTGGCTCTGGCCCATGATCCATGCGGTGGAGGCCGCCTGCAGCTCCTGGATCAGGGCGGAAATGCCGACCAGGCCGATGGCCATGCCGGTCAACAGCACGAAGCGCAGGGTCAGGCCCCGCATGGAATACGGTATCGCGGTGCCGCCACTCTCCCTGCGACCTCCATACATCGCCGATCCCCCCGGGGCTGCGGATGTGGAAACTCATTCCATTGGAGCATGGTCCAACCCGCAGGCTAGGGCCAGTGTTGTTGAGACGGCGCGAAACCGGCGCCCAGGGACGCGGGGGCCGGAAACGACGACGCCAGCCCGGAGGCTGGCGTCGCGTCGATCACCCGAGGGGGATCAGAAGTTGCGCGGACCGCGCGGCTTGAAGCCATCACGGCGCGGCGGACGGTCGTTGCCGCCGGGGCCGCTGCGCGGGCCACCCGGACCACGCGGCTTGCCCTGGCCGAACTTCGGCTTGAACGCCGGACGCGGGGACGGGGTCAGGTCTTCACCCGGCTCGACCTTGCGCATCTGAAGCTGCTGGCCCGAGACCCACACCTTCTTCAGGTGGGTCAGCAGGTCCTGCGGCATTTCGGCCGGCAGGTCCAGCACCGAGAAGTCGTCGTGGATGTCGATGCGGCCGATGAAGCGGCTTTCCAGACCGGCTTCGTTGGCGATCGCGCCGACGATGTTGCCCGGCTTCACGCCGTGCACGTGGCCCACTTCGATGCGGAAGGTTTCCATGCCCGGCTCGGCGGCACCGCGCGGGGCGATGTCACGGCGCGGGGCACGCTCGAAGCCGCCCTCGCTGCTGCCGAAGTCGCCTTCCGGACGCGGCGGGCGCGGGCCGCGGTCGTCTTCACGACGCGGGCCACGCTCGAAGCGCGGCTCGAAACGGGCCGGGCGCTCGCCACGGTCGTTGCTGCGCTCGTTGCGCTGGTGCGGCGCGCGCTCTTCACGGGCACCACGCACCGGCGGGGTCAGCAGGAACGGCGAATCGCCCTGCAGCAGCTTGGCCAGTGCGGCGGCGATGTCGATCGCCGGCACGTTCTTCTCGCCTTCCAGCTTCTGCAGCAGGTCGCGGTAGAACTCGGTACCACCGGCATCGAGGGCATCGCTGATGCGGCTCATGAACTTGGTGATGCGGGTATCGTTGACCGCGTCCACGCTCGGCAGCTGCATTTCTTCGATCGGCTGGCGGGTGGCGCGCTCGATCGCACGCAGCATGCCCTTTTCGCGCGGGGTGGCGAACAGGATCGCGTCACCGGTGCGGCCGGCACGACCGGTACGGCCGATGCGGTGCACATAGCTTTCGGTGTCGTACGGGATGTCGTAGTTCAGCACGTGGCTGATGCGCTCCACGTCCAGGCCACGGGCGGCCACGTCGGTGGCCACCAGGATGTCCAGCTTGCCTTCCTTGAGCATGCCGATGGTGCGTTCGCGCTGGGCCTGCTGCATGTCGCCGTTGATGGCGGCCGCAGCCAGGCCACGTGCCTGCAGCTTCTCGGCCAGCTCTTCGGTGGCCGCCTTGGTACGCGAGAAGATGATCATCGCGTCGAAGGGTTCCACTTCCAGGATGCGGGTCAGCGCGTCCAGCTTGTGCATGCCGCTCACCCACCAGTAGCGCTGGCGGATGTTGGCCGAGGTCGTCGTCTTGCTGACGATGGTGACTTCAGCCGGGTTCTTCAGGTAGGTCTGCGCGATGCGGCGGATCTGCGACGGCATGGTGGCCGAGAACAGGGCGACCTGGCGGGTCTCCGGCAGCTTCTTCAGCACCGCTTCGACGTCGTCGATGAAGCCCATGCGCAGCATTTCATCGGCTTCGTCCAGCACCAGCGTCTTCAGCTCGGACAGGTCCAGGGTGCCGCGCTCGAGGTGATCGATCACACGGCCCGGGGTACCGACGATGACGTGCACGCCACGGCGCAGGGCCTGCAGCTGCTGGCCATACGGCTGGCCGCCGTACACCGGCAGCACGCGGAAGCCCGGAATGCCGGAGGAATAGGTCTGGAACGCCTCGGCGACCTGGATGGCCAGTTCGCGGGTCGGTGCCAGCACCAGCACCTGCGGCTTGGTCTGGTTGAAATCGAGGTTGGACAGCACCGGCAGCGCGAACGCGGCGGTCTTGCCGGTACCGGTCTGGGCCTGGCCCAGCACGTCGCGCCCTTCCAGCATGGCGGGAATGGTGGCGGCCTGGATCGGCGAGGGGGTTTCATAGCCGACGGTGGCGACCGCCTGCATGACGGCGTCGGACAGGCCGAGGTCTGCAAACCGCAGCGGCGTGGTGGAATCTTGGGACATGGGGAACTCCGAAACACCGCCGTTTTACGCGGCAGTGAGATAAAAAAGGGGGATGGTCCGCGCTTTGGGCGCCCTTTCTTATCGCGTGCCCTGGCGCTGCTCGGTCGGAGGAGAATTCACTCACTCAGGGGGTGATGATACCGCATCGTTCCTGAACAACGTGTACAGATTGCCACGTGGATGCCGTTCTGCCGCGTGCTGGCGCACAATACGCGCCCTCTCCCGGCCGGGCCCAACGCCCGCGCCCCTTCCCAGGATACCCGTTTTCATGCAGACCCTCGAATTTGAACTGGACCGCGACTACGTCGAGCTCAAGCAGCTGCTCAAGCTGGCCGACCTGGTCACCAGCGGGGGCGAAGCCAAGACCGTGATCGGCGACGGCCAGGTCCTGGTGGATGGTGAAGTGGAGCTGCGCAAGGCCTGCAAGATCCGCGCGGGCCAGCAGGTGCAGTTCGCCGACACCGTCATCCACGTGATCGCCGACAGCGACGCGCCCTGACCCTGTGTGACGACCAACGGTCGTCACCTGCCGGTGAGGTGGGCGGCGATCAACTGGCGGAACGGGGCCACGCCGTGCGCCAGCCGCAGCCCGGCCCGGCGCAGAAGCCGCGCCGGCAGGCGGTCATCGGTATACAGCGAGGCGATCGCATTGGTCGCCTCGTAGAGCGGCCGCGAGGCCAACCGGTGGCCGCGCTCGTACGCGGCCAGCGCGGACGGCGCGGCGATGTCGCGCCCCTGCCCCGCCGCCCTGCGCACGATCCCGGCCAGCCGATGCTGGCTCTGCAGGCCCAGATTGAAGCCATGGGCCGTCACCGGATGCATGCCGACCGCGGCATCGCCGATCAACGCGCAGCGATCGCCGGCAAACGCGTGCGCGTAAACGCCCACCAGCGGATACGCGACCGGCCTGGCCAGCGGCCGCATCGCGCCCAGTCGATGCTCGAAGAACGTGCTGATGCTGCGGCCGAAGTCGCCTTCGTCCTGGGCGATCAGGCCTGCGATCTGGCGCGGCGGCAGGGTGATCACCGCCGAGGCCTGGTCGCCGTTGAGCGGCAGCAGCGCCATCGTGCGGCCATAGCCGAACCACTCCCAGGCCGTGTGCCGGTGCGGCACCTCGATCTGCATCCGGCACACCAGCATCGATTTGCCGAAGTCGCGCATCTGCGCCCCGATCCCCAGCAGGCGCCGGGTCGCGGAAAAGCGGCTGTCCGCGGCGACCACCAGGCGCGCGGCCAACTGGCGGCCATCGGCCAGGGTGACCGTGCTGCGGGTGGGGCCGGGGGCGACGGCCGTCACGCTGGCCTGGTCCACGATGTCCAGCCCGGCCTGGGCCTGCACGCTCTGCCACGCGGCGCGGCGGATCAGATGATTGGGCACCAGCCAGCCCAGGTCATCGCCGGTACGCTCGTGCGCAGCGAAGGTCAGCGCGAACGGCGAGCCGCCGTCCATCACCTTGGCATCGCGCAGCGGGGAAATCTCGGCCGGGTCCAGCCGCTCCCACAGGCCCAACGATTCCAGGATCTGGCGCGAGGCGTGGGTCAGCGCGATCTCGCGGCCATCGAAGGCCGGATCGGCCAGCGCCGCGCGCGGCTGCTGTTCGATCAGCGTCACGCTCAGGCCGGTATCGGCCAGCGCGCGTGCGAAGCACAGCCCGGTCGGGCCGGCACCCACCACCACCACATCCACAGACTGCATGATCCCATCCTGCCGTTACGTGTGAGGTGCAGCTTAGCGCCGCACCCCCAGTGGCGTCCTTGATCTGGATCAGCCGCGCCAGCACCCGTTCACAGCAACGCCCACAGCAGCATCACGATGCCCAGCAGAGAGACCAGCCACACCAGGCTGCGCACATAAGGCACGCCGGCGGCGTACAGCGGCAGGTAGATCAGGCGCGCCCAGAAATACAGCTGCACCGCCACGGCGGTCATCCCATCCTGGCGCTGGGTCAGTACCACCGCCAGCACCGCGGCCGCAAAGAACGGGAAGGTTTCCATGAAGTTGCTCTGCGCGCGCTGCAGGCGGCCGGCCAGCGGGCCCGGCGGTGGCATCGGCTGATCGCGCGCGGAGGCGTTCCAGCCGATGCCGCGCTCGCGGGTGATCAGCGTGGAGGGCGCGAACACGTGCACCAGGCCGAGCACCATCGACCACACCAGCATCTGGATCTCGATACTCATCTGCGCAGGCTCCGGCAATCAGGGGGTGGCGGCACGCACGCTGTAACCGGCCAGGCGCCAGATGCGGTCTTCGTCGAACCGGAAGGAGACCAGTTCGCGCACCGGCTGGGCACTGTTGGCAAAGCGCGTGGGGAAACTGACGTTGATGTAGAGCCCTTCGGGAACGGTTGCCCCGGCGGCGTACTTGACCCGGGTCACCACCGGTTGGCCGCGCGAGGCCAGCGCGCCAAGACGTTGGCGATCAGCGGTGAGCTGGCTGACGAACGCCTGCTCGGTCACCGACTTCTTCGCCACGGCCGAAGCGCCTTTCCACGCCTCGCCGGCGCGGTTGGCATCGACCAGCTTGGCCACCTGCAACGCGGCGGCGGTCATTTCCGCATCCTGCTTCTGCACCTGCGCCTGCTGCGCTGGGCTCAGTGCCGGACGCGCTGCGGGCGTGGCCGCAGGCGCTGGGCGCGCCGGCGCGGGTGCAGGGGTGGCCGGCGGCGTCTGGGCCAGCGTGGCGAAAGGCAGCAGAGCGGACAACAGCAGCAGCGGAACACGCATCAGGACACCGTTGGCTGGAAGGAACGGGTCCAGTCTACGGGAAGGACGTGAGTCCTCCGTCAGTTGCGTTCGGCGGCCTCGGCCGATGCCGGACGGGCGTCGCCGAGGGTCCGCTCGGCGGTCTCCGTCTGGTCCGGGGCCACGGTGGTCGGCAGCAGGGTGGAGACATCGATTTCCGACAGCGGACTCTCGTCCGGACACGTCTCGTCGGGGAAACCGAAGCGCTGCTTCAGCGCCTGCCCGCAGCTGTTGACGGCCTCCAGCTCGCTGCCCTCGCGCTTGCACTCCTGATCGAAGGCGACCAGGAAGGCATCCTTGCGGCGCACGAACGCATCGCCGCATTTGCGCATCTGCTTGATCCGCTCCAGATCGTCCTGCACGGCGTTGGTGCCGTCCAGCCCGAACTGACGCAGCTCCTCGGCGGTCAACAGGCGCAGGCTGCGGTTGGGCACGGTCATCATCAGGTCGGCCACGCCCACCGCCACGCCGTTGCGCTGCAGGTAATCCTTCACGTTGTCATAGACCTCGTGGAGTTCGCGGTTGAGTTCAGCACGCGAGGTCGCCTTGGAACTGATCCGCATCATGCGATGGATGCCGACCTTGCCCGAGACCAGCCGGTTGTCGCCGGCCGCGAGCACGAACACGCAGGCACTGTGGCAGACCGAGCCTTCGCGCACCCATATCGTCCAGTTGGATTCACCGATGCGGTCGCCGGCCACGATGGCGGCTTCGACCTGGCCACCACTGGAATCCAAATCCAGGATGCGCCGCGAAATCCGCTGCGCATCGGCGACCACCGCCAGCCGGGCGACCAGCTCGGAGAAGCCCGGATTGATCTTGCCCACATAGCGCACGCGCAGCAGGCCGCGCTCGGCGCAGGGCTGCAGCGCGGCCTCGATGCTGGCCCGGTCCAGCGCCTCCAACGGGGCGCCATCGCCGGCCTCCCCGGCGTAGTCGGTATCGCAGCTGATCCACGCCTTGCCGTTTTCCAATGCGGCCTGCGGCCAGCTCAGGTCGCCCCGCTTGGGCGCGGGTGGCGGCGGGGGCGGCGCATCGGCTGCATTGATGGACACCATGTGATCGCCATCGGCCGTCTGCGCCCGCACGGCCTTGTCGGCGGCGGTGACATTGCCCGGGTTCTCCAGCTGGCTGCAACCGGCCAGGCCCAGGTACAACAACGGCAACCACCACGACTTGAGCAACATGGACAACCCGGAATCCTTGCAAGGGGGGAATGCGCGGCAAAATGAGCGCGCACGCACAGTCTAGTGCGCGTCCGGCGCATCGCGGCAACCTGCCCTGAACCGGGCGACCCCGGCATGGCATTGCTGTCCGAAAATGGCGAGCCAGGCCCGGGCGGCGGGCATAGACTGGCCCCCATGGAGACCGCCCTGCCCCTGGACCACACCGCCTGCGAACGTGCCCGCCTGGCCCGCGACGCGCGCTTTGACGGGGTGTTCTTCACCGCCGTGCGCAGTACCGGCATCTACTGCCGTCCGGTCTGCCCGGCACCGGCGCCGAAGCCTTCCAATGTCACCTACTACCCGACCGCGGCCGCCGCAGCGGCAGCCGGTTACCGCCCCTGCCTGCGCTGCCGTCCCGAGCTGGCGCCCGAGGCCCAGGACGCGCTGGACAATGAAACCCTGCAGCGCGCGTTGGCGCTGATCCATGAGGGTTATCTGCAGGATCAACCGGTCGCCGATCTGGCCGCGCACGTCGGCCTGAGTGCCCGCCAGCTGCAGCGCCTGTTCGTCGCCCGCCTCGGCGCCGCACCAGCGCAGATCCACGCCACGCGGCGGCTGCTGCTGGCCAAGCAATTGCTGACCGAAACCGCGCTCCCCGTGACCGATGTCGCGATGGCCTCGGGCTACAACAGCCTGCGCCGGTTCAACGCGGCCTTCCTGGATGGCTGCGGCATGCCCCCGACCGCGATCCGCCGCCAGCGTGGCGCGCTGACCGATGGCGCGCTCACGCTGCGCCTGGGCTATCGGCCGCCGCTCGATTTCACCGCGATGCTCGGTTTCCTGCGCCGCCGCGCGATTCCCGGCATCGAGCAGATCGGCACGGACAGCTACCAGCGCGTGATCGGGCCGCCCGAGCGTCCCTCACTGCTGAGCGTGACCGCCGATCCACGGCGCCCCGAACTGCTGCTGCAGCTGGGCCAGGTCGATCCGCGCGCGATTCCGGGCATCGTCCGGCGCGTGCGGCGCATCTTCGATCTGGACGCGGATCTGCTCAGGGTGCACGCCACGCTGATGCAGGAGCCGCTGCTCGCTGCGGGCATCGCGCAGCGCCCGGGGCTGCGCGTACCCGGCGGTTGGGATGGCTTTGAAGTGGCCGTGCGCGCCGTGCTCGGCCAGCAGGTCAGCGTGGCCGCCGCCGCGACCTTGGCACGCCGCGTGGTGGACCGCTTCGGGGCCACCCTGGAAGGCATGCCGGCAGGACTGGACCGCCAGTTCCCCTCGCCCGCGGTGCTGGCCCAGGCGCCGCTGGAAACGATCGGCCTGCCGCGTACCCGGGCCGCCACCGTGCGCGGTGTGGCCCAGGCGGTGGTCGAGGGCCGGCTCGATTTTGGCGCCGGCCAGTCGTTGGCCGGCTTCGTCGAACGCTGCGTCGCCCTGCCCGGGATCGGCCCATGGACCGCGCACTACATCGCGCTGCGCGCCTTGGCCCTGCCCGATGCGTTCCCCGCCGGCGATCTGGTCCTGCAACAGGTGCTCGGCGATGGCACGCGCTTGAGCGAGCGCGCCACCAAGGCACGTTCGCAACCGTGGCGCCCCTGGCGCGCCTACGCCGTTCTGCACCTGTGGCACCTGGCCACCCCTGCTCCGGGAGTTCCCTCATGACCCTGCTCTACGACACCTTCGACAGCCCGATCGGCGCCCTCACCGTGGCCGGGGACAGCCAGGGCATCCACCACATCCTGTTCGAGAACAACCGTTATGACGCCAAAGGCCGCGAGCACTGGCAGCGCGACGCCCATGCGTTGCGCGGCGCACGCGGCCAGTTGCTGGAGTACCTGCGCGGCGAACGCATGCGCTTCGATCTGCCGCTCGCCCCGCACGGAACGCCGTTCCAGCTGCGCGTGTGGAAAGCGCTGGCCGATATCCCCTTCGGCCAGACCTGGAGCTACGTCGAACTGGCGCGTCACATCGATCACCCCAGCGCCAGCCGCGCAGTCGGTGCCGCAAATGGCCGCAATCCGCTGCCGATCGTGCTGCCCTGCCACCGCGTGATCGGCAGCAGCGGGGCACTCACCGGATTCGGCGGCGGGCTGGCCACCAAGGCGGCCCTGCTGCAGTTGGAAGCCCGGCGGGACGCACTGTTCGCGTAGCCGGTCACGGCGTTTTGAGGGCGAACGTGCCAACGGTTGTCTTTGGCGCGTCACCGCCGCGCACTATCATGGTGCGATGATTTCCGTCCGCCTTTCTCTGGCGCTCGCCGCCGCACTTTCGCTGGCCGCCTGCGCGACCCCACCTTCCACCCCGCCCCGCGCCGCCGCGGCGACCGCCGTCCCGGCACCGTCGGCCACCGCGCCCAAACTGCTGCTGGTCTCCATCGACGGGCTGCGTGCGGACATGCTCGACCGTGGCCTCAGCCCCAACCTGTCGCGGATCATCGACAGCGGCGTGCGCGCACGATGGATGACGCCGTCGTATCCGGCACTGACCTTCCCCAACCACTACACGATCGTCACCGGGCTGCGCCCGGACCACCACGGCATCATCCACAACAGCATGGAAGAAGCGGAGCTGGGCAGTTTCCGCCTGAACCTGCGCGAGGCCGTCACCGATGCGCGCTGGTGGGGCGGCGAGCCGATCTGGGTCGGCGCGGAGAAGGCCGGCGTGCGGACCGCGACGCTGTCGTGGCCGGGCAGCGAAGCCGCCATCCAGGGCGTGCGCCCGAGTCAATGGCGGGAGTACGACAGCACGATGCGCCTGCCCGACCGTGTCGATCAGGTGTTGAGCTGGCTCGGCCAGACCGACCCGCAGGCCCCGCGCCTGGTCACGCTGTACATGGAACAGGTCGATCACGCCGGCCACGGCCACGGCCCGGAGTCGCCCGAGTATGCCGCCGCCATCGGTGAGGTCGACACCGCCATCGGCCGCCTGCTGGACGGGCTGCAGGCACGCGGCCTGGCCGACAGCACCAATCTGATCGTCGTCTCCGACCACGGCATGGCCAGCGTGCCCGAAGGCCAGGTCATCGCCACCGAAGACATGGTCGACCCGTCCATCGCCAAGGACGTAACGGTGGGCCAGTCGGTCGGCTTTGCGCCGTTGCCGGGCAAGCAGCGCCAGGCCGAGAACATCCTGCTCGGTGCGCACGCACACTACGACTGCTGGCGTCGCGACGCCCTGCCGCCGCGCTGGGCGTACGGCAGCCATCCGCGCGTTCCGCCGATCCTGTGCCAGATGCACGAAGGCTGGGATGCGTTGACCCGCGAGCGCATCGCCACGCGCAAACCCGGCAACCGCGGTTCGCACGGTTACGACAATGCCCTGCCCTCGATGCGCGCGGTGTTCATCGCCCGTGGTCCGTCGTTCCAGCAGGGCAAGACCCTGCCCGGGTTCGACAACGTGGATGTCTATCCGCTGCTGACGCGTCTGCTGGGTGTCCCGGCCGCCCCCAACGATGGCGATCCCGAACGCCTGCTGCCCGCCCTGCGCTGAGGCGATTCCGGCGCGCAGGCAAAAAAAAACGCGGCGCAAGCGCCGCGTTTTTCATGGACCCGCCTGGCTGGATCAGCCGGCCTTGGCCACCGCTTTCTTGGCAACGGCCTTCTTGGCCGGCGCCTTCGTCACGGTCTTCTTGGCAACCGGCGCAGCTGCGCCCACGGCCGCCTTGCTCACGACGTGCGAACGCGAATTGCCGTAGCTGGCATTGAAGCGCTTGCCCTTGGCGGTCTTGCGGTCACCCTTACCCATGTCGTAACTCCTTAGTCTGAATGCTGCGAAATCTGATTACCCCGTACTGACACGGGTTCGGCGGGGCCGCCCTCTCAGGCGCCCCCGCGCACGATCGGAAAGCCTACCATGCGCGCTCTCAATGAGCACAGCTGGCGTCGTGGACGTGGCCGTGGTTCAGCCGCAGATTTACCAGATGGGCCACACCGACCAGCACGCCGCCCAGGGTCATCACCACCGCATGCGGCACCGCCGAGTGGTGCAGCGGGTCGTACAACAGCCCCGCCCAGAGAGCGCTCAGGCCTGGAATCAGGAAGCCCAGCGCGCGCAATGCGCCATGACGGCGCCAGCCCCAGACCAGGCTGAACAGGCCCAACAGGGTCACGAAGCTGACCAGGGCCAGCTCCACCCCGTCGCTCATCCACACGGACAGGCCCAGCGATGGCGCAGCGGCCAGCAGCACCGGAAGCACAGCGCAGTGCACGGCACACAACAGCGAGCCGGTGGCACCGAAACGATCCAGCAGATGGCGAACTCGAGCGAACAGGGGCATGACTTCCAGCAGGGTCGGCGAAGCGTTATGGAATAATATAACATCAATCCCGACGCGCACCCTGCCTCCCCCTGACTTGCCCTTTACCCGTCCCATGACGGGATTCGCGCGCCCCACCATTGATATATTGTAACAATTGACCGAAGGCCCTTGCCCTATGCGCTCCAGCTCCCTCCTGCTCAAACCCCATGCCCTCTCCCTGGCCCTTGCCGCGGCGATGCTGCCTTCGCTGGCGCTCGCCGCCGATGACGCCAGCAGCCACCGCGACCGTCACCTGACCGAACTGTCCACCGTGAAGGTCACCGCCTCGCCGCTGCAGGGCGATGCCGAATCGCTGGCCCGCCCGGTCGACGTGCTGGCCGGTGAGCGCCTGGACGAGCAGAAGGCCGGCACCCTTGGCGACACCGTGGCCAAGCTGCCCGGCGTGCAGAGCACCTTCTTCGGTCCCGGTGTCGGCCGCCCGATCATCCGCGGCCAGGAAGGCCCGCGCGTGGCGGTGCTGTCCAATGGCATGGGCAACATGGATGCCTCCACCGTCAGCGCCGACCATGCCACCAGCATCGAACCGTTCCTGGCCGATCAGATCGAAGTGCTCAAAGGACCGGCCACCCTGCTGTTCGGCAGCGGCGCAATCGGTGGTGCGGTGAACGTGGTCGATGGCCGCATCGCCCGCGAATTGCCGGACCGTCCGCTCAGCGGCCGCGCCGAACTGCGTGGCAACTCGGTCAACGACGAGCGCAGCGGGATGTTCCGGCTGGATGGTGTCAGTGGCAACGTCGTGCTGCATGTCGATGGCCTGGTCCGCAATGGCGATGACTACCGGATTCCCGGCTATGCCGTGATCGATGGCCTGGAAGACCACAGCGGCCACGACCACGAGGAAGGCGATTCGGACGAGCCGCGCCGCGGCCGCCTGGACAACAGCTCGGTCCGCACCCGCGCCGGCGGCGTCGGTGCCACGTGGCTGGGCGATGACGGCTACTTCGGCGTCTCGGCCAGCACCTACCGCACCAACTACGGCATTCCCAACGGCGCGCACGTGCATGCCGAGGACGACCACGGTCATGACCACGATCATGATCACGACCATGGCGACGAGGAAGAAGGTGACGAGCATGACGTCCGCATCGACATGGTGCAGAACCGCTTCGAGACCAAGGCCGGCATTTACAACCCGGTCTCGTTCCTGAAGAACATCAACGCACGCGTGGCCTATACCGATTACGAACACGTGGAGCTGGAGGCCGGCACCCCGGCCACCCGCTTCACCAACCGGGGCATCGAAGGCCGCCTGGAAGCCGTGCAGGAGCAGATCGGCGGCTGGGATGGCGCGTTCGGACTGCAGTTCGGCAACAGTGATTTCGGCGCCAAGGGTGAAGAGGCGTTCGTTCCGGATACCGGCACGAAGAACATCGGCCTGTTCGTCCTGCAGGAAAAGCAGTTCGGCCCGTTCAAGCTGGAACTGGGCGGCCGCCACGACCAGGTCAAGCTGGACCCGACCGGTGATTACCGCGCCCGCAGGTTCGACGCCACCAACCTCTCCGCGGCCGGCATCTGGACGCTCAACGACGCCGTCGACCTGCGCTTCGGCATCGACAGCTCCGAGCGCGCCCCGACCAACGAAGAGCTGTACGCCGCGGGTGCGCACATCGCCACCCGTTCGCTGGAAATCGGCGATGCCAACCTGAAGACCGAGCGCGGCCAGCGCGTCGAGCTGGGCATCCACACCCACAGCGACCGCGTCGACTTCTCCGCCTCGATCTACCAGACCAGGTTCAAGGACTTCATCTACCTGGCCGACACCGGCGTGGTCGAATCGCTGCCGGTCCGCCTGTGGACCCAGCAGGACGCCACCTTCAAGGGCGCCGAAGCCGAAGCCCTGTTCCATCTCTTCGAAGGCAACGCAGGCGACTGGGATCTGCGGGTGTTCGGCGACTATGTGAAGGCGGAGCTGGACGGCAGTGGCAGCCGCAACGTGGACATCGCCGTGCCGCACGGCGACCACAACCACAATTACAGCGTGGAGTTGGCCAACACCGGTTACCTGCCGCGGATCGCGCCGGGCCGGGTGGGCGCGGACCTGCGCTGGTCGCGTGACGGCTGGCGGGCATCGGTGGGCGCGGTGCGTTACAGCAGCCAGAAGGATGTGGCGCAGAACGAGGATCCGAGCAAGGGCTACACGCTGGTGGACGCACACCTGGCCTACCGCTGGGACCGCAACGACAGCAATAGTTACGAGATCTTCCTGGACGGCAGCAACCTGACCAACCAGGAAGTGCGCCCGCACACCTCGCTGCTGCGCGACTACTCCCCCCTGCCGGGCCGCGGCGTCGCCTTCGGCATCCGCGCGTACTTCTGATCGACTTGCGGGATTTCTGTATCGCTAAAGGGGGGCCGAATGGCCCCTCCTTTTGTCGCAAATGGCACGAACTTCAAAGGAGTGGTGCGCCTCCACCAGATCCCCATCGGCGCCTCAGCTAGACTTATCCAGAATGCGATTCAATGTTCAACTGTAGGAGACATCCACATGGCTCTGAGCCTCGGCGCGGATCTGGAAGAGCGCTTCCTTGCCATAGCCAAGCGCGGGAGAACCGCGTGGCTGACGGGAGATATTGCTGAGGCGGAGCATCATTTCCTTGAAGGCTGGGGAATGATCCCTGAGCCGAAATCTGCGTATGACTACGGGCAGATGTCATCGTATGGCATTGCGGTCTTCTATCGCGACACCGCCCAGTTTGAGAAGGCCAAGGAGTGGGCAGCGATGGCCAGAAACACTTATGGGGAAGGCGAAGCCTCGACCGAGTACATGGATGAGCTTGCCGCCACCATCGAGTTCGAATCGGGAAACCTGGATGCGGCCTTCGCCCTGTTCGAGCCTCAGTATCGGAAGTACGGCCGTCGCGTCTTTGAGGGCCATAAGAAGGAGTTCATCGATTTTATCAAGAGCAGAAAGAAGACAGGATAAGCGCCCAGCGCGTGGAACTTGGCATCCGCCTCCACAGCGAGCGCCTGGACTTCTCTGCGACTACCAGACCAAATTCACGGACTTCATCCACCTGGCCGACACCGACGCTAACCAAAACCTGCCGGTCCGTCCGCGCCTTGACTCAGCAGGACGCGGTGTTTCCGCGGATCCTCGGCGTCGCGTTCGGCATCCGCGCGTACTTCTGATCGAGTCATTGGGTGGTTGTGTTACCCGAGGGGGCCGAAAGGCCCCCTTTTTTGTGCGCGGCCATCGGCGTGCTTTGCCCTGCCCGCACACTGTGGCAACGTGCACACCGAGCGTGCCGTTCGCCCACGCCCTGCCTGCCGGAGCCGACGCATGAGTACGTCCACCGCCGCCACGCGTGCCCCCTCCATGCACTGGGGGCTGTTGGTCGCCGCCTCGGCCATTCTCATGGTCACCATGGGCGTGCGCCAGACCTCCGGCCTCTATGTCGACCCGATCCATCGCGGCACCGGCGTGAGCATCGTCGAGATCAGCTTCGCGCTGGCCATCGGCCAGTTTGTCTGGGGCGCGGTGCAACCCGTCTTTGGCGCCGTTGCCGACCAGCGCGGCGCATTGCCCGTGCTCATCGTCGGCGCCCTGCTGCTGGCGGCCGGGCTGCTGCTCGCCCCGCTGCTGACCAGCCCGCTGGGAATGACCTTCACCCTTGGCCTGCTGATGGCCGCCGGTGCCGGAGCCGGCAGCTTCTCGGTCCTGATCGGCGCCACTGCCCACCGTCTTCCGGCCGAGAAGCGATCATTCGCCGCCGGTCTCATCAATGCCGGCGGCTCGCTGGGCCAGTTCGTGTTCGCGCCGCTGGTCCAATGGATCATCGGCACCGCCGGCTGGGCGCGCGCCATGATCACCATGGCCGTCATCACCCTGCTCTCAGTGCCCTTGGCCTGGCCGCTGCGGCGTCGCGCCGGTGACCATGCGCCTGCTGCCGGTGCCACCGATGACGGGGGCCTGCGCGCACAACTGCGCATCGCCCTGCGCGACCGCAGCTACTGGTACCTGCACCTGGGCTTTTTCACCTGCGGCCTGCACATCGCGTTCCTGGTCACCCATCTGCCCGGCGAAATCGCGCTGTGCGGCCTCTCGCCCACCGTCGCCTCGTCCTCCATCGCCCTGATCGGCCTGTTCAACGTCGCCGGCAGCCTGATCATTGGCGCGCTCGGTCAGCGCTACCGCATGAAGTACCTGTTGTTCTGGATGTACACCAGCCGGGCCGTGATGATCGGGGTCTACCTCGTTGCGCCGCCCACCCCGCTCACCTTCTACGTCTTCTCCGCCGCGCTCGGCTTCACCTGGCTGGCCACGGTGCCGCCCACCGCCGGCCTGGTCGGCAAGCTGTTCGGCCCGCGCTATCTGGGTACGTTGTTCGGCCTGACCCTGCTTTCGCACCAGTTGGGCGGCTTCTTCGGGGCGTGGCTCGGCGGCCTGGCGCTGGCCCACACCGGCAACTATCTATGGATGTGGTATGCGGACATGGGCCTGGCCGTGATCGCCGCGCTGATCAACCTGCCGATCCGCGAAGCCCGCCTCGGCTGCCACGGCCTGCCTGCGCCGCGCTGAACTCACCCGCCATCGACATTGCCCAGCGCGCGCCAACCAGGACGCGCCGAACCCGACACGCCCCCTTCCGCGCCGGACAGTTCTGTCCGATGATGCGTACATGCCTACCCAACGTGCCGATGCGGCGGCCCGCCGCGCCCAGATCCTCGACGCTGCCGATGCCGTGTTCGGCCAGCATGGCGTGAACGCACCGCTGGACCTGGTGGTCGAACGTGCCCAGGTCGGCCGGGCCACGCTGTACCGCAACTTCCCCGACCGCACTGCACTGGTCGAGGCGCTGCTCCAGCGCACCGTCAACCGCATCGCGCGCCAGGTACAGAGCCTGGGCGATCGCGACGACGCGCTGTTCGAGGTGCTCGAAGGCATGGCCAACCGAATCGTCCAGTCGCCCGCGCTGTCGGACTACTGGCGCGCGGTGGATCCCGATCAGATACCGATCCGGGCCGCGCGCGAGACCATCTACGAACTGCTGCGCGAACCGATCGCCCGCGCGGTCGCCGCCGGCCTGTGCCGCCCGGACCTGGAAACGACGGACATTTCACTCATCTCAGGCATGCTGGGAGCCGCGCTGCGTGGCAAGACGCGTGACGAACGCGCCCGGCTGGCCACGCGCGCCCTGCAATTGCTGCGTGGCGGATTGCGGGGGCCTGCCGACGGGGAGGGATGATGCCGCAGTACCTCAAGCCGGTTCCGGACTGGGAGGAGCACGAAAAACCGACCCTGCCGGGCTCGGCTTCGATGCCGTGGCATCCGCCGCACCGCCGCCTCGCCTACGCCCTGGTCGCGCTGCTGGTCGGCATCACCGGCGGCCTGGGCAACGCCCTGGTCAGCGCCAACCTGCCGTTCCTGCAGGGCCAGCTCGGGCTGACCCCGGCGCAGGGCAGCTGGCTGGTGGCCGCCTATGCGATGGTCAATGTCACCGCCAACCTGCTGGCCTTCAAGTTCCGCCAGCAGTACGGCATCCGCCTGTTCGCCGAGATCGGGCTGGGCCTGTATGCCGCGCTTGCGGTACTGCACCTGTTTGTCGGCACCTTTGAAACCACCGTGCTGATGCGCGCGGCCAGCGGCTTCGCCGGCGCGGCCTGCAGCACCCTGGGCACGCTGTACATGCTGCAGTCGCTGCCGCGCAAATACACCGGCAACCTGCTGGTGATCGGCGTCGGTATCGCGCAGTTGGCCGTGCCGATCGCCTGGCTGGTCTCGCCGGGCCTGGTCGATACCGGGCAGTGGCACAACCTGTATCTGTTCGAAGCCGGTCTGGCGCTGTGTGCGTTCGCTGCCGTGGTGGTGCTCAAGCTGCCGCCCGGTGCGCAGATCAAGGCCTTCGAGCCGCTGGACTTCCTCACCTTTGCCCTGCTTGCTCCCGCGGTCGGCTTGCTCGTGGTGGTGCTCGCGCAGGGCTACACGCGCTGGTGGCTGGACACGCCATGGCTGGGCTGGGCGCTGGTCGCCTCGATCGCGCTGTCCACCACCGCTTTCATCATCGAACACTACCGCCGCAATCCGCTGCTGCAGACGCGGTGGTTGGCCAGCCTGCCGGTGATCCACTTCATCATCGGCGCGTTCCTGATCCGCTTCCTGACCACCGAGCAGTCCTACGGCGTGGTCGGCCTGATGCGCACGCTGGGCATGGGCCCGGACCAGATGCGCCCGTTGTTCGCGGTGATCCTGGCCGGCGTGATCACCGGCATCGCCGCCAGCTCGCTGACCTTCGGGCCGAAGCGGCTGATCCCGCAGCTGCTGATGGCGATCCTGCTGCTCGGCAGCGCCGCCCTGCTCGACCAGAGCCGCACCAGCCAGGACCGTCCCCACGACTTTTTCGCCAGCCAGTTCCTGGCCTCGGTCGGCGCCGGCATGTTCATGGGACCGCTGATCATGCTCGGCATCACCCAGGCGCTGAAACAGGGCGTGGACCACATGATCACCTTCCTGGTCACGCTCTCCATCACCCAGACCCTGGGCGGTCTGGCCGGCTCGGCCGTGCTGGGCACCTATCAGCTGCACCGCGAACAGGTGTATTCCGGCGCGCTGGTCAGCCAGCTGGATCCGGCCGACAACGTGGTCGCCCAGCGCCTGAAGCAGCAACAACAGGTTTACGCCAGGCTGATCACCGATCCGGTGCAGCGCAGCGCGCAGGGCACCGCGCAGCTGGCCCAGATCACCCGCCGCGAAGCCAACGTGCGCGCGTTTAATGACGTGTTCGCGCTCAGCGGCCGCGTCGCGCTGGTCTTCCTGGGCTGGTTGCTGCTGCTGGCGGTCCGCACCGCCGTGCTCAAGCAATGGCGCAAACGCCACGCGCCGACACCTCCCCTTTCCGCGCCGACGCCTGGCAGCGTCGCGCCCCGATGAGCCCGCCCATGTCGACCCAACCTCCGCACGACGATAACGCCCCGGAAAACGTCAATCCGCCGCCACCGACCGACGCCGCGCCCGCTCCCGCGCCGCCACCGGCGGCCGCGCCCTCCGGCGTGCCCAAGTACCTCAAGCCGAGCCTGCGGAGTGTCATCATCATGATCGTGATCGCGCTGATCGGCATCGCACTGATCCTGCGCGCGTGGTCGCTGTGGCCGTTCGAAACCTCGCGGGTGACCACCGACAACGCCTATGTGCGCGGCCAGATCACCGTGCTGGCACCACAGGTCAGCGGCTACGTCACCGAGGTGCTGGTGAAGGACTTCCAGCACGTCAAACAAGGCGAACCGCTGCTGCGCATCGACGACCGCATCTACCGCGAGAAAGTCGTCCAGGCCGAAGCCGATCTGGACAGCGCCAAGGCAGCGCTGGCCAACTCCGATCAGTCGCAGGCGCAGAACCGCGCGCAGATCCAGGCGGCGCAGGCCAACCTCTCCGCCGGCCAGGCCGAGCTCTCGCGCTCGCGCACCGAACTCAAGCGCTACGAAGAGCTTGCCGCCCAGCAGCTGGTCGCCCTCAACGACCGCGACAAGTTCCGCACCACCACCCAGTCCGCGCAGGCCAGCGTACTGCAGTCGCAGGCGCAGATCCGCATCGCCGAAGAAACCCTGACCTCCACCCAGGTTGCCCGCAAAGGCCTGGAAGCCCGCGTCGAAACCGCCCAGGCCCAGCTGGAGCTGGCGAAGATCGACCTCGCCAACACCGTGATCCAGGCGCCGCGCGACGGCCAGGTCAGCGAGGCCTCGGTGCGCCTGGGCCAGTACGTCACGGCCGGCTCGCAGCTGCTGTTCCTGGTGCCCGACACCCTGTGGGTGGTCGCCAACTTCAAGGAAGGCCAGACCTGGAAGATGCGCATCGGGCAACCGGCCACCTTCTCCGTGGATGCCTTCGACGGTCAGAAACTGCATGGCCACGTCGAACAGATCGCCCCGGCGACGGGCTCGGAGTTCAGCGTCCTGCGTCCGGACAACGCCAGCGGCAACTTCACCAAGGTGGTCCAGCGCCTGCCGATCCGCATCGCCATCGACCCGGACCAACCGCTGGCCCCGCGCCTGCGCCCTGGCATGTCGGTGATCGTCAAGGTGGATACCGCCGCAGAAGTAAATGAGCCGGCCGGTGCGAAGCGGTGACGCGCTTGCAGCCTTTCCTCGCCCCAGGCTGCGTTACATCCGCTCTCGTGCAGAAACGAAAACGCCGCGCAGATGCGCGGCGTTTCAACATCAACAGCGTACCGACCAACGGTCGGTACCTACCGGCGGATGCAGCACCCTGCGGTCGGTACCTGCCTTACCCCGCACACCGCGCGCACAGGCCATGCACTTCCAGCGTCTGCGCCTGCGGCTGGAACCCGAGCTCCTTGGCCCGCTTTTCCAGCTGACTGACGATTTCCTTGTCCTCCAGCTCCACCGCGCTGTGGCAGCTGTTGCAGATCAGGAACGGCACCGAATGCTGGGCACTGCTCGGATGGTGGCAGGCCACGAAGGCATTCACCGATTCCAGCTTGTGCACGAAGCCATTGGCCATCAGGAAATCCAGCGCGCGGTACACCGTCGGCGGGGCGTCGGCACCGACGCCCTTGCCATTGCGCACCCACTCCAGCAACTCATACGCCTTGACCGGTTTCCCGGCCTCGGCGATCAGGCGCAGCACGTTCGCGCGGATCGGCGTCAGCCGCAGCCCGCGTTCCGAGCACACGCGTTCGACCACCTTCACGAAGTCGGAGGCGTCGTGAACGTGATGGTGCGGAGCGGTACAAGCGGTCTTGGCGGACATGCGCGGTCTCCTGTGGTCAGGCCGTCGGTACTTTAGTGAGTGCGACCTCGATGCGTTTCAAGGCCTCTTCACGCCCGGCCAGGAACACCGTCTGCGAAATGTCGGGGCTGACCTGGGTGCCGGTGATGGCCACGCGCAGCGGCTGGGCCACCTTGCCCATGCCGATCTCCAGCGCCGTGGCGACGTCGTGCAGTGCCGCCGAAACGCTCTCCACCGTCCACTCGCCGGCCGCGCCCAACAGCTCGCGGGCCTTGCCCAGCGCCAGTTCCGCACCCGGCTTGAAGTGCTTGGCCACCGCCGCTTCGTCGTACTCGGTCAGCGGCTGATACCAGACCACCGCCTTCTCGGCCATTTCCTTCAGCGTCTGCACGCGGTCGCGCAGCGCCACCACCACGTCCGCCGGCGCGGGACCGGCGTTCAGGTCCAGGCCCAGCTTGTTCAGCTGGTAGACCAGGTGCGGGGCAATGCTCTCCGGCGTTTCGGTCTTCAGGAAGTGCTGGTTGACCCAGCCCAGCTTGGCCATGTCCAGGCGCGCGGCCTTGGAGTTGCAGTTGGTCACGTCGAACAGATCGATCAGCTCCTGGCGGCTGAACAGCTCCTGGTCACCGTGCGACCAGCCCAGCCGGGCCAGATAGCTCAGCAGCGCGTCGGGCAGGTAGCCGGCGTCCTTGTACTGCATCACATCGGCCGCGCCGGTGCGCTTGGACAGCTTGGCGCCCTGCTCGTCCAGGATCATCGGCATATGGCCGAACTTCGGCACGGGCGCACCAATGCCCTCGTACAGATTGATCTGGCGGGGGGTGTTGTTGATGTGGTCGTCGCCGCGGATGACTTCGCTGATGCGCATGTCCCAATCATCCACCACCACCGCGAAGTTGTAGGTGGGGAACCCGTCCGGACGGAAGATCACCATGTCGTCCAGTTCGCTGTTGGCGATCTCGATACGGCCCTTGATCAGGTCGTCGAACACCACCGTGCCCTCCAGCGGATTCTTGAAGCGGATCACGCGGTTCGGGTCGTCCTTGTACGGCAGGCCCAGATCGCGCGCGGCGCCGTTGTAACGCGGCTTTTCCTGCTTGGCCATGGCGGCCTCGCGCATCGCGTCCAGTTCTTCCCTGGTCTCGTAGGCGTAATACGCCTTGCCCTGCGCGACCAGCTGCTCGGCCACTTCCTGGTAACGGGCCACGCGCTGGGTCTGGTAGATCGGGCCTTCGTCATAGCCCAGGCCCAGCCATTCCATCGCCTCCAGGATCGCGTCGATCGCGCCCTGGGTGCTGCGCTCGCGGTCAGTGTCTTCAATGCGCAGCACGAATTCGCCGCCACGGTGACGGGCCTCCAGCCAGCAGTACAGCGCAGTGCGGGCGCCACCGATGTGCAGGTAACCGGTGGGACTGGGGGCAAAACGGGTGCGGCAGGTCATGGGGGGCTCAGGGCGGGAAACGGGAATCCCGGCAATTTTACCCCGCCCCGGCCGCAAACCGGGCACTCCTCGCCCGGGATGGCGTGGACCGCCCGTTCCAGGCAGTCCACGCGTTGGCCCTCAGGGGGTCAGCAACGGCTTGCGCGGCAGCTTTTCATCGCGCATCGCCGCGTTGTAGACGAACGAAGCCACGATGGCGGCGGCCTGCTTCAGGTCTTCCGGCTCGGCGTGGTCCCAGGTATCCAGGTTGCTGTGGTGGACGTTGGTGAAGTAGTCCAGCCGGTCCTGGATGAACTGGAATCCGGGCAGGCCCACGCGGTCGAATGCGATGTGGTCGGTGCTGCCGGTATTGCGGGTCGCCACGGTGGTCGCGCCCACGTCATGGAACGGGGCCAGCCACGCTTCGAAGATCGGCACCGCGGCCAGGTTCTCCTGCGCGTAGATGCCGCGGAAGCGGCCCGAGCCGTTGTCCATGTTGAAGTACGCCGAGAACTTGTCGTAATCGCGCTGGCGCTGCAGGGCACCGGTCGGCTCACGCATCGAGGCCGGCAGCTTGAGCTGCGCCGGGTCGGTGGGCTCGGGGTAGCGCGCGAAATGCTTGGACACGTAATCCTGCGAACCGATCAGGCCCTGCTCCTCGCCACTCCACAGCGCCACGCGGATGGTGCGCTTGGGCTTGGCGCCCACCGCCTTGAGGATGCGCATGGCTTCCATCATCACCGCCACGCCGGCGGCGTTGTCGGCTGCGCCGGTGCCGGTGTGCCAGGAATCCATGTGCGCGCCCAACATGACGATCTCGTCCGCCTTGCCGCTGCCGCGGATTTCGGCCAGCGTGTTGTAGCCGGGCTTGTCCTGCTCGTCGGTAAAGCGGGCCTCGACATTCACCCGCAGCTTGACCGCCTGCTTCTGGTCCACCGCGCGCACCAGCTGGTTGTAGTGCTCGGCCATCATCGCCAGCTCGGGCACACCGACCGGTTCACCGGCTTTGCGCGAGCCGCCGCCACCGACACGGATGATCCCGTTGTCCCAGCCGCTGATGCTGATCGTGGCCAGCACGCCCTGCTCGGCGAAGAACGCATTGGTGGCGCGGGTCAGCTCCTGCTTTTCAAGGTATTCCTTGGCCTTCTTGGCACGGTCGGCCTTGGCATCGGCCACATCCTTGGGCACCGCGAAGACCTGCAGCTCGGCCAGGCCGGCGTCGTCGTGGCGGTGCGAATCGGACGTGGTGGCCCGCTCGTAATCGCGTGCATCGTTGAGCAGCAGGATCTTGCCGGCGAGCTTGCCCTTGTACTGATCCAGGTCGGCCAGCTTCTTGATCTCGACCTTGATCACCTCGCCTTCCACGGGGCCGTTGGTGCCCGGGGTCCAGGCCTTCGGCAGCGCATACAGCGGCGCCACGCGCGGGCTCAGCAGTTCCACGCTGGCGTTGCTGAACTCCCAGCCGCGGCCGAATGCATCGAAGGCCTCGTCATGCACATTGACCAGGCCCCACTCGTTGAACTTGCTGCGGGTCCAGGTATTGGCCTCGCCCATGGCCGGGGAATTGGTCAGGCGCGGACCGATCTGCTCGGTCAGATGGCTGAAGGTCGCCATCACCTGCGACCGGTGGAAGGCTTCCTGGCGGATGCGGCTGACCATGTCCAGGTCCACCGTTTCCTTCGTCTGTGCACCGGCGACGCCGCTCAGTGCCAATGCCACGCTCAACATGCCCCACTTGAACACGATTACCCCCGCCTCTCGGCCAGACCACGAACAATCCCCGAGTCTATCCAGCACGGGGCCGGTGCCCCCGGGCCAAGAGTCATGGTCATTCCATCCAGCCGTACCAGAGCTGGCTGCGGGTGGGCAGCACCAGCAGCCAGCGGCTGCGGTCCACCGAGGCGCTGGCGTAGACCGGGGCATGCACCGGCCAGTCACCCGGCAGCCCGCGGATGCCGATCTCGCGCAAGGCCTGCGCGCCTTCGCGCCACGGCCGGTACGCGCCACACCAGTGCGGGATCGGCAGGCGCCCACGCGCCTGCCGTGCCTGTTCCAGGAAGCCAAGCCCGTGTGCGGCGATGGCCGCGCAGGTGGCCGGCGCCAGGCCGAAGCGCACCAGCCCCGGCGCTCCCTGCACGCCGGGCAGCGCCATCAACGGTGAGGGCCAGCCCGAAGCCTCCCCCTCCAGGAGCGAGGCCACCTCCAGCCGGGCGGGGAGCGCCCGGCGCACACGTTCGTGCAGACAGCGATGCAGGCTCATCATCGTTGCTCAGCTCAGGCGTGCGCCGAGTTCGTACCAATCCACCCGGCGGGTCACCCACATCACCGCGGCCAGCACGCCGAACAACAGCAGCGAGCCCATCAGCAGCGCGTTGTTCTCCGAGATCAGCAGGCCATACAGCGCGCCGTACAGGGCGCTGAGCATCACCGCAAACCCCAGGCCGCGTTGCCAGCTCTTCAGTACGCCGGACAGATACACGGTCTGGATGCCGATGCATGCCAGGGCCGAGAGCGCGTAGGCCTGCCAGAACGCGATGTGCTCGGAGAGGCTGAGCAGCAGCAGGAAGAAGATCGCCAGCGCCAGGCCCACCATCAGGTACTGCAGCGGATGGATGCGCAGCTGCTTGATCAGCTCGAACAGGATGAAGCCGACGAAGGTGAGCAGGATGAAGAGGATGCCGTACTTGCTGGCACGATCAGCCTGCGTATACACGTCGACCGGATTGACCAGCTCCACGCTCACGGCCTCGGCATCGATGTCCGGGCGGTTGCGCAGCTGGTGCTGGGCGCGCGACGCCAGCGAGGACACCGCCCACTGTGCATCGAAGCCCTGTGCATCCACCTTGCGCTCGTTGGGCAGGAAGCTGCCAGCGAACAGCGGATGCGGCCACGGCGAGCGCAGCGCGATGCGGCTGTCATCGCCCACCGGCACCACCGACAGCGAGCGCGTGCCATCCAGCACCAGCTCCAGCTCGACCTTGCTGCCCTTGAGCATGCCACCGCGCTCATCCTCCAGGCCCGGCAGGCCCACGTGCAGGCCAGTGCCGATGCCACTGACGCCGCCAGCGTCGGGCAGCAGCGCCAAGGCCGAGCCATCCACACGCAGGTTCGGCGAGCCGACCAGACCGCGCACGTCGGCGATGCCCACGGTCAGGAACGGGGCGCCATACACGCGGCCGGCTTTCACGGGATAGTCGTCATCGGCGAACTCGGCGCTGATCGTGGCCTTCCAGCTGTAGACCGGCACGCGGAACAGGCCGACGCGGCGCTCGTCCGGCTGCATCACGCCGTCCACCTTGAGCGTGGCCGGCATCTGCAGCCACTGCCCCTGCTCGACCTGTTTCTCCTTCTTCTTGGTGCCTGCCGCGTCCACCACCTCGACCTCGCGGGTTTCGGTCCACGGCACCACGCGGATCGGGCCGGTCAGGATCTGCGCGCCGGCACGGCTCTGCGCCACGCGCTGGTAAGCCTCGTCGCGGTAGGCCTCGCGCTCGCGGATCACGCCCTTGATCAGGCTCAGCGGAATCAGCAGCAACAGGATCAGTCCGCCCACGATGGCGAACCGCAACAGCATCTTCAGGGATTTCATGACCCGTCCTCGGTTGGGAGGGGGCCAGCTTCCCGCGCGCCGGTGTGCGGGGTTTGTGCCGACGTTGAAGTCTGTGTGAAGTGACGCGGTCAGCGCCGCGGCGGTACCGAGGGCAGCCGCGACGGCAGCCACAACACCGCCTGCGCGCCGCCCTGCTCGCGGTTGCGCAGGCTGATGCGCCCGCCGTGCAGGCGCGCCACTTCCTGCACGAAGGACAGGCCGAGGCCGGAGCTGCGCTGGCCGGTGCCCGGGCGCGCCAGCGAATAGAAGCGCTCGAACACGCGGTCGAGCGCATAGTCCGGCACGCCACTGCCGTGGTCGGCCACGGTCAGGGCGATGCCATCGCCTTCTGCGTGCGCACCGAGCGCGATGACCGTGCCGGCCGGTGAGAAGGCCACCGCGTTCTCCAGCAGATTGTTCAGTGCCTGGCGCAGCAGATAGCCATCGCCCTGGATGCTCTCGGCCCCGGCTTCCACCCGGATCGCTACGCCGGCCGCCTGCGCACGCACCGCCACCGCATCGGCCGCGGCCTGCAGCAAGGGCGCCAACGCAAGGCGCTCATGCTTCTGCAGCCAGCCGTACTGCTCGACCTCGGCCAGCGCCAGCAGCTTGTCGATGGTTTCGGTGAGGCGCTGTGCCTGGCTTTCGATGCTGCGGGCGAAATGCGCGCGGTCGGCATCCGGCAGCGGCTCCTGCAGCAGCTCGGCCGCGCCGCGGATGGCCGCCAGCGGGCTCTTCATCTCATGCGTCAACGACTGCACGTACTGCTCGACGTAGGCCTTGCCTTCCAGCTTGCGGCGCATGGTTTCCAGGGCCTGGCCCAGATCGCCGATCTCATCGCGGCGCGGCTTCGGCGGCGGGACCGGCTCCCCGGCGCTGACGGCCTTGGCATAGCGGTTGAGCCGGTTCACCCCGTGCATCAGCCACGCGGTCATCAGCAGGCCGATCAGCGCTGACAAGCCGATCAACCACGCACCGCGCTTGATGATGGCGCGCTGGCTGGCCGCGATGAAGGGATCGATGCTGCGGTTCGGCTGGGCCAGGCTGAGGACGCCGATCAAGCGGCGGCCATCGGCGGGATCGAAGATGGGCGCGGCCACGTGCATCACCGAGTGGCTATCGTCGCCGGGGGATTCCGGGCTGGACCGCGCACCGTACTCGCCGCGCAGGGTGCGATAGACATCGTTCCAGCGCGAGTTGTCGCGGCCGACATCGCGGCCGGTCGAGTCATACACCACGATGCCCTTGGCATCGGTGATGGTGACCTGGTAATCCAGCGTGCGCTTGGGAAAGCGCCATACCATCGCCTTGGGGTCGCGTCGCTGCGCACGCGCCAGGTCGGCGACGAAGCGGCCGTCGCGGATGTGCCCGGCCTTGAGATCGGCCGCCGCCATTTCCGCCAGCACGTTGGCCGCATCGACCAGGGTCGACTCCATCGCCTGGCGCACGCCCGGCTTCACTTCGTTGACGAAGATGCGCATCACGAAGAACGCGGCGATGCCCACGATCAGGAAGAAGCCCAGGAACAGTTTCAGGCCCAGCCGCATGCCTACACCTCCAGTGCGTAGCCCAGGCCACGGTGGGTGCGGATCGGGTCGGTCTCGGCACCGGCGGCACGCAGCTTGGCGCGCAGGGTCTTGACGTGGGTATCGACGGTCCGGTCGGCACTGTCGGCGTCGCTGTCCCAGCCACGGTCCATCAACTGGGCGCGGCTGAGGATCGCGCCGGGTCGCTGCAGCAGGGCGGCCATCAGCGCGTATTCGTAGCGGGTCAGATCCAGCGGCTGGTCGCCGAACCGGATCCGGCTGCCCTCGCGGTCGATCGCAAAGCGGCCGTGCTGCTGCCAGCCCGACGTCTCGGCGGGGGCCACGGCACGGCGCAGGCGCGCGCGCACCCGTGCCACCAGCTCGCGTGGCGAGAAAGGCTTGGCCATGTAGTCATCCGCACCCAGTTCCAGGCCGAGCACGCGATCGAACTCGTCGTTGCGGGCGGTCAGGAAGATCACCGGCACCTCGCTGAAGGTACGCAGGGTGCGGCAGACCTCGAAGCCACTCATGTCCGGCAGGCCGACATCCAGCACCACCACGTCGAAGGCATGCTGGCGCAGGCGGGCCAGCGCCTGCCCGCCGAGCAGGCAGTGCTCGGCACCGTAGCCTTCGCTGCGCAGCGCATACAGGACGGTGTCGGCGATGGCGGTTTCGTCCTCGACCACCAGGACGTTGTGCAGGGGGTGGCTCATGCGCGCAGCATAGCCGCTGGGCCCGCCGCCCCGTACACTGCGCCGATGAATTACCGCCACGCCTTCCATGCCGGCAACCATGCCGATGTGCTCAAGCACATCGTGCAGCTTGCCCTGCTCGACACCTTCAAGCGCAAGGACAGCCCGTTCTTCGTGCTGGACACCCACGGCGGCGCTGGCCGCTACCTGCTGGCCAGCGAGGAAAGCCGCAAGACGCTGGAGGCCGAAGATGGCGTGATGCGCCTGATGGCCCAGCCCCAGCTGCCGGCCGTGGTCGAGCGCTACCTCAAGGCGGTCCAGGCCGACAACCCGGTCGGGGCGATGATCAGCTATCCCGGCTCGCCCCTGTTGACCGCCCAGACCCTGCGCGAGCAGGACCGCATGGCCGTCTGCGAAGTGCAGGACGCCGAGGCCGCGGCGCTGAAGGCACTGTTCGCCCATGACAGCCGGGTCGGCGTGTACCACGCCGATGGCTATGCCCAGAACAAGAAACTGCTGCCGCCCAAGGCCAACGGTGTGAAGATCGGCCGCGGGCTGGTCCTGATCGACCCGCCTTACGAAGGGCAGGACGCCGAGTACCAGGCCATCCTGGCCTCGGTGACCGAGATCCTGGGGCGCTGGCCGCAGGCCAGCTTCGCGATCTGGTTCCCGATCAAGCAGCGCCGGACGATCCTGCATTTCCTGCGCAAGGCCTGCGCCCTGCCGGTGAAATCGGTGCTGACCGCCGAGCTGCTGATCCGCCCGGACGACTCCCCGCTGCGGCTCAACGGCAGCGGCATGCTGCTGCTCAACCCGCCGTGGCAGTTCGACCAGGTGCTGGCCCCGGCGATGCCGGTGCTCAAGCAGCACCTGGGCGAGGCAGGCGCCTCGACCCGCCTGCAGTGGCTCAAGCAGGCCGAATGACCCCCTGAATCCCAGGCCGGCACCCCGGCCTGGCCGGCGTTTCCCGGCCGACACGGCGTGAGTGATCCGTTCACGGAACGCTGCCCCCGGGATGCGAGAATCCGAAGACCACCAAGGAATCACCGGTATGGCTACCCGTAACCGCATGCCGCCCTGGCACGAGATTTTCAAGGCACCCAGTGGCCACGAGCTGCTGATCCGCCCCATCCGGCCCGAAGACGGCCCGCCGCTGCATGCCGCGTTCAGTCTGTTCGGTCCCGAAGAGATCCGCGACCGTTTCCTGCAGTCGGTGACCGAACTGTCGCCGGAGACGACGCAGCGCCTGACCCACCCGAATCCCAAGAGCGAAATCACCCTGGTCGCGGCCGAGTCCCTGCCCGCCGGTGAAGCCGTGGTGGGTGCGGTTGCGCGCGCCTCGATCATTCCCGGCACCCGCGAAGCCGAGTACGCGATCCTGGTCAGCCGCTTCCTGGTCGGCCAGGGCCTGGGCCGCCAGCTGATGCGCAAACTGGTCAAATGGGCGCGCGGCAAGTACCTGGATCGCCTGTACGGCGATGTCGCCGAAGAGAACGAGCCGATGAAGCAGCTGGCCGCCTCGCTGGGCTTCCAGCCGATCCCCCACCCGAACGGCACCCCGGGCCTGGTGCGCATGGTGCTGGAACTGGACAGCTGAAACGGGGGCGCGTGTCCGCGCCCTGATCCTGATCCGTAGAGCCGGCCGCTGGCCGGCTCGCGGACATCGTGCATCGCCTGGAGCCGGCCAGCGGCCGGCACTACCGCACTCCCGGTACTACCTCACTACCGGTACTACTGGTACTACAGGCACGACCGGCAACGGGATCGTCCCTGCGCTTGCCGCCGCTGGATGACGCGGCCGCCACGTTGCGGTCTGCTAAAATCGACGGTTCATGTCACGCACCTCCTATCCCGCTCCGCCGCTGCCACGTCCTGGACAGCTCCGCGCCTGGTGGCGCGCTCCCGCTTCGGCGACAGCGCTGGCGTGGTACATCGCCCGCGCGGCACAGTCGCACGACGGGCCGTTGCTGGTGGTCGCGCGCGACAACCATGGCGCGAACCAGATCGAAGCCGACCTGCACACCCTGCTGGGCAGTGCTGGCGATGTGCCGATCGTGGCCTTCCCGGACTGGGAAACCCTGCCCTACGACGCCTTCAGCCCGCACCCGGACATCATTTCCCAGCGCTTGGCGGCGCTGCACGCCCTGCCCGCGCTCAAGCGCGGCATCGTCGTGGTGCCTGTGCAGACGCTGCTGCAGCAGTTGGCCCCGCTCAAGTACGTCATCGGCGGCAGCTTCGACCTGACGGTTGGGCAGCGGCTGGATCTGGATGCGGAAAAGCGCCGTCTGGAATCGGCCGGCTACCGCAACGTGCCGCAGGTGATGGACCCGGGTGATTTCGCCGTGCGTGGCGGCCTGCTGGATGTCTATCCGATGGGTGCCGATGCGCCGCTGCGGGTGGAACTGCTGGACGAAGACATCGATTCGATCCGCGCCTTCGATCCGGAATCGCAGCGTTCGCTGGACAAGGTCGAGGCCGTGCACATGCTGCCCGGCCGCGAAGTGCCGCTGGACGATCTCAGCGTCTCGCGGGTGCTTGCTACGCTGCGCGAACGCTTCGACGTGGACACCCGCCGCAGCGCGCTGTACCAGGATCTCAAGGCCGGCATCGCACCTGCCGGCATCGAGTATTACCTGCCGCTGTTCTTCGACCAGACCGCGACCCTGCTCGATTACCTGCAGCCCAACGTGCTGCCGGTGCTCGCGCCCAACGTGTTCGAGGCCGCTGCCGCTTTCTGGGCGCAGACCCAGAACCGCTACGAACAGCGCCGCCATGATGTGGAGCGCCCGCTGCTGGCCCCGGAAGAGCTGTACGCCAGCCCGGAACAACTGCGCGCCACGCTCAACGGGCTGGCCCGGGTGGAGGTCTGGCCGCCGGATCACGACCGCATCGCCGATGCGCAGCCGCTGGGCGACCAGCCGCTGCCTCCGCTGCCGGTCGCCGCGCGTGATGCGCCGGCCGGAGAAGCGCTCAAATCCTTCATCGGGCATTACCCGGGCCGGGTGCTGATCGCCGCCGATTCCGCCGGCCGCCGCGAGGCGCTGCTGGAAGTACTGCTCGCCGCGGAGCTGAAGCCGCCGGTGGTCGCCGACCTGCCCGGCTTCCTGGCCGATGACAGCGTGCGCTTCGGCATCACCGTGGCGCCGCTTGAAGACGGCTTCGCGCTGGAGAACCCGCCGATCGCGGTGCTCACCGAGCGCCAGCTGTTCCCGGAACGGGCCGGCCAGCAGCGCCGCAGCCGCCGCGCCGGGCGCGAGCCCGAGGCGATCATCCGCGACCTCGGCGAGCTGAGCGAAGGCTCGCCGATCGTGCATGAAGACCACGGTGTCGGCCGTTACCGCGGCCTGATCGTGCTCGATGCCGGCGGCATGCCCGGCGAGTTCCTGGAAATCGAATACGCCAAGGGCGACCGCCTGTACGTGCCGGTCGCCCAGCTGCACCTGATCAGCCGCTATTCCGGTGCCTCGCCGGAAACCGCTCCGCTGCATTCGCTCGGTGGCGAGCAGTGGACCAAGGCCAAGCGCAAGGCGGCCGAAAAGGTCCGCGACGTCGCCGCCGAACTGCTGGAAATCCAGGCACGTCGCCGTGCCCGTGCCGGCCTGGCGCTGCACGTGGACCGCGCGATGTACGAGCCGTTCGCGGCCGGGTTCCCGTTCGAGGAGACGCCCGACCAGCTCGCCGCGATCGACGCGACGCTGCGCGATCTGGCCAGCAGCCAGCCGATGGACCGCGTGGTCTGCGGCGACGTCGGCTTCGGCAAGACCGAAGTCGCCGTACGCGCCGCGTTCGCCGCGGCCAGTGCAGGCAAGCAGGTGGCCGTGCTGGTGCCGACCACGCTGCTGGCCGAACAGCATTACCGCAACTTCCGCGATCGTTTCGCCGATTGGCCGCTCAAGGTGGAGGTGCTGTCGCGCTTCAAATCCACCAAGGAGATCAAGGCCGAACTGGAGAAGGTCGCGGCCGGCACCATCGATGTGATCGTCGGTACGCACCGGCTGCTGCAGCCGGACGTGAAGTTCAAGGATCTGGGCCTGGTCATCGTCGATGAAGAGCAGCGCTTCGGTGTGCGCCAGAAGGAAGCGCTCAAAGCGATGCGCGCCAACGTGCACCTGCTCACGCTGACCGCCACGCCGATCCCGCGCACGCTCAACATGGCCATGGCCGGGCTGCGCGATCTGTCCATCATCGCCACGCCGCCGCCGAACCGCCTGGCGGTCAAGACCTTCATCACCGCCTGGGACAACGCGCTGCTGCGCGAGGCGTTCCAGCGCGAGCTGGCCCGTGGTGGCCAGCTGTACTTCCTGCACAACGACGTGGAGAGCATCGGCCGCATGCAGCGCGAGCTGGCCGAGCTGGTGCCCGAGGCCCGCATCGGCATCGCGCACGGGCAGATGCCCGAGCGCGAGCTGGAGCGGGTGATGCTTGACTTCCAGAAGCAGCGCTTCAACGTGCTGCTGTCGACCACGATCATCGAATCGGGCATCGACATCCCCAACGCCAACACCATCATCATCAACCGCGCCGACCGCTTCGGCCTGGCCCAGCTGCACCAGCTGCGCGGCCGTGTCGGTCGCTCGCACCACCGTGCCTATGCCTACCTGGTGGTGCCGGACAAGCGCGCGATGACGCCCGATGCCGAAAAGCGCCTGGAGGCGATCGCCTCGATGGACGAACTTGGCGCCGGCTTTACCCTGGCCACGCACGATCTTGAGATCCGCGGTGCGGGCGAACTGCTCGGCGAAGACCAGAGCGGGCAGATGGCCGAGGTCGGTTTCAGCCTGTACACCGAACTGCTCGAACGGGCGGTGCGCAGCATCCGCCTGGGCAAACTGCCGGACCTGGATGCGGGCGAAGAAGCGCGCGGTGCCGAGGTCGAACTGCATGTGCCGGCGTTGATCCCGGACGACTACCTGCCCGACGTGCACACCCGACTGACACTGTACAAGCGCATCAGCAGCGCGCGCGACGGCGGTGAGCTGCGCGAACTGCAGGTGGAGATGATCGACCGCTTCGGCCTGCTGCCGGACCCGGCCAAGCACCTCTTCGCCATCGCCGAGCTCAAGCTGCAGGCCAACGTGCTGGGTATCCGCAAGCTGGAACTGGGCGAGAACGGTGGCCGCATCGTGTTCAATCCCAAGCCGGAGATCGACCCGATGGCGGTGATCCAGCTGATCCAGAAGCAGCCCAAGCTGTATACGATGGATGGGCCGGACAAGCTGCGCATCAAGCACCCGTTGCCGCTGCCTGAAGACCGCTTCAGTGCCGCCAAGGCATTGCTGCTGACCCTGTCCCCGCGCTGATTTCACGCCTGGCGCCGCTCGCCAGGCGGTATCTTTCCACCGGCACGGGCGGCATGCCGTCCTGCCAGGATGGCGGTCTTCCGGCCGCCCACCACCGGACGCCCCCATGTTCGACTCCCCCCGGTTCGACGCTGCCCATCCGCAGGCGTGTTCCATCGATGCCCTGTCGATGTCACTGCAGATGCGCGACCAGTACACCCGATTCCATTGCGACCGCGTCGGCCTGCTCGGCGAGCAGCTCGGCCGCCTGTGCGATCTGGATGACGCGCAGCGCGCACACCTGGCCCTGGCTGCGCGCTTCCACGACATCGGCAAGATCGGCATTCCGGACAACGTGCTGCTGCACCCGGCCCGGCTGGATGACGAACAGCGCGCGATCATGCGAACCCACCCCGAGCGCGGTGAACGCATCTTCGCCGCGACCGGGCGCAGCGACGCGGCCGAGGTGGCGCGGCTGATCCGCGCACACCACGAGGCCTTCGACGGCGGCGGGTATCCGGATGGGCTCAAAGGCAGCGCGATCCCGCTGGGTGCACGCGTGCTGACCATCGTCGATGGCTACGACGCGATGACCAGCGCCCGCCCGTACCGGGGGCCGATGCCGCATGCCAAGGCGATGGGCATTCTTGCCGACCAGCAGGGCGGCCTGATCGACCCGGAAGTGTTCGGCCTGTTCACCCGGATGATGGCCGCCACTACGTAGTCTCGGCCTGGGTTTGGCGCGAGCGTGCGGGAAAAGAAAAACCCGGCTTTCGCCGGGTTTTTCATGTCTCACTCAACCGCGTGCGATCACCAGATCACAACGCGCTTGTCGTCGGCCCGCACCATCGCATCGCCGGCCTTGCACTCGAACGCCTGCGCGTACGCCGGCATGTTCGACGGCGCACCGTTGGCACGGAAGTTGGCCGGGGCGTGCGGATCGGTGTTCAGGCGCACGCGCAGCTCGCCTTCATTGAAGTTGCGGCGCCACACGGTGGCCCAGTTCATGAAGAAGCGCTGGTCCTGCGAATAGCCGTCGACCTCGACGTTGGCCTTCGGGTCTTCCTTCAGCGCCATCTGCAGCGCGTCGTACGCCACGGTCAGGCCACCCAGGTCGCCGATGTTCTCGCCCAGGGTCAGCTTGCCCTTCACGTTCACGCCCGGCAGCGATTCATAGCCGTCGAACTGCGCGACCAGCTGGTCGGTACGCTGGGTGAAGGCGGCACGGTCGCTGTCGGTCCACCAGTTGTCGAAGTTGCCGTTGGCGGCGAACTGGCTGCCCGAATCGTCGTAGCCGTGCATCATCTCGTGGCCGATGACCGCACCGATGCCGCCGTAGTTCAGCGCCGGATCGGCCTTGGCGTCGAAGAACGGCGCCTGCAGGATCGCCGCCGGGAACACGATCTCGTTCTTGGTGGCGTTGTAGTAGGCGTTGACGGTCTGCGGGGTCATGCCCCACTCGGTCTTGTCCACCGGCTTGCCGATCTTGTTGAGCATGTAGCGGTAGTTGAACGTGCGCGCGGCCTGCATGTTGCCCAGGTAGCTGTCGCCGTTGGTTTCCAGGCCCGACCAGTCACGCCACTTGTCCGGGTAGCCGATCTTCGGGGTGAAGCTGGCCCACTTCTCCAGCGCCTTCTTGCGGGTGTCTTCGCTCATCCACTCCAGCTTCTCCAGGCGCGCCTTCAGCGCCACCGAGAGGTTCTCCACCAGGTGCTGCATCTGCACCTTGGAGTCGGCCGGGAACACGGCGTCGACATACATCTGGCCCAGGCCTTCGCCGATGGCGCCGTTGACCGACTCCAGCACGCGCTTCCAGCGCGGCTGCATTTCCTTCTGGCCACGCAGGGTGGTGCTGTAGAAATCGAAGTTGGCCTTTTCGAAGGCGCTGCTCAGGTACGGCGCAGCGTCATCGATGGTGTGGAAGCGCAGGTAGGCCTGCCAGGTGGCCGCCGGCACGTCGGCCAGCATCTTGTCCACTTCCCCGAAGAAGCCCGGCTGGGCCATCGAGAACTTCTGCGCGGCCGGCACCTTCAGGGTGTCGAACAGCGCGGTCCAGCTGAAGTTCGGGGTCAGCTTGTCCGCGTCCGCGGCGCTGACCGGGTTGTATCGCTTGGCCGGGTCACGCATTTCGATGCGCGACATCGAGGCCTTGGCCAGGCGCGTCTCGAAGTCCATCACGGCCTTGGCCTGGGTCTTGGCCTGCTCGGCATCGACGCCGGACAGGGTCAGCACCTGGGCGATGTAGGCAACGTACGCATCGCGGATCTTGGCCTGCGAATCGTCGAAGTAATAGCCCTTCTCCGGCAGGCCGAGGCCGCCCTGGCCGACATAGGCGATGACGTTGGCCGAGTCCTTGTAATCGGCGTTGGCGAACAGCGAGAACAGCACGCCCTGGCCCACCGCCTGGCTGTCGCGCAGGTACTGGGTGATGGCGGCGGTGTCGTTCAGCGCGGCGATCTTGTCCAGCTGCGGCTGCAACGGGGTGATGCCGGCGGCCTCGATCTTGGCTTCGTCCGAACCGGTCTTCCAGATGTCACCGATCTTGGCTTCCACCGTGCCGGCCTTGGCCTGGCTGGCGGCAGCCTGCTGGACCAGCGCGTGCTGCACTTCCAGCGAGCGCTCGCGCAGGATTTCGAAGCTGCCCCAGGTGGTCTGGTCGTTCGGGACCGGGTTGGCCTTGAGCCACTTGCTGTTCACGAACCCGTTGAGGTCGGTACAGGCGGCGATGGCGGTGTCCAGATCGGCATTGTTGAGCGAGATCAGCGCGGTCTTGATCTGCGACTGATCGAATGCCGGCTTGGCATCGGCAGTGGCGGCAGGCGCGGTATCGGTCTTGCCACAGGACGCCAGCGACACGGCGATGGCGGCGGTCAGGCCCAGCGGGACCAGCTTGGAAAACTTCATTCGACTCTCCGGCTACAGATGGATGCATCACCCGGATCACGGGCAATCGGGCAGCGTAGCGCGGGAGGGGCCGGGGCGGACCGGCCAAAGGTCACACCATCGCGCAGCGGTAGAGCTACCCCATGGGTGGCTGCAGGACGCCGGCGTCGCGTGCAGCCCCCCATGGGGTGGCCCTGCCCGCGGGGGTAAAGAAAGGCCGGCTTGCGCCGGCCTTTCGTTGTTATTTCGCCTTGCCCTGGTTCGCCACGGCCTCAGCCGCCTTGCGCGCCGCTTCCGGGTCGCCCAGGTAGCGGAACGACTGCACGGTCAGGTCGTCGTTGAGTTCAAACAGCAGCGGGATGCCGGTCGGGATGTTGAGCTCCAGGATGGCTTCCTGCGAGACGTTGTTGAGGTACTTGTACAGCGCGCGCAGCGAATTGCCGTGGGCGGTGACCAGTACGGTCTTGCCATCCTTCAGCTGCGGGGCGATGGAATCGAACCAGTACGGCAGCACGCGGTCCAGCGTGGTGGCCAGCGATTCGGTGCCCGGCAGCGCGTTGCGGTCCAGGCCGGCATAACGACGGTCATGGATCGGGTGACCCGGGTCTTCGACGTCCATCGCCGGCGGCGGGATGTCATAGGAACGGCGCCAGATCTTGACCTGGTCCTCGCCGTGCTTGGCCGCGGTCTCGGCCTTGTCCAGGCCCTGCAGGCCGCCGTAATGGCGCTCGTTCAAGCGCCAGCTCTTGCTGACCGGCAGCCAGTCCTGGTCCAGCTCGGCCAGGGCGCCCTGCAGGGTGTGGATGGCGCGCTTGAGCACCGAGGTGTGCGCGACATCGAACTGCAGGCCTTCTTCACGCATCAGGCGGCCGGCGGCGGCAGCCTCGCGGCGGCCCTGTTCAGTCAGTTCCACGTCCACCCAGCCGGTGAAGCGGTTGTCCAGGTTCCACTGGCTCTGGCCGTGGCGCAACAGTACGAGTTTCCGGGTCACTGCAGTATCTCCGACAGATGGCAAGGCAGACCCGCATTGTAGCGGCAACCCTGCCCTGCCCGTCCGCCGTCGGGCCGCCCGTGGCGCTCAGGGATGCGGATGCCCGTGATGGCCCTGCGCGTCCGGTGCGGCGCGCCGGCTGTCGTTGCTGCCGTGTGCGTGGCTGCCGTGTGCATGGCCGGCATGATCGTGCGTGGCGTGGTCATGCCCGGCATGGTCGTCGGCATGCGGGTCACGCGGGGTGCCGACGCTGCAAGGGTCGCCGCAGTGGTCCGTCTCGATCTGCAGGGTCACGTGGTCGATGCCGTGCTGCTCGTGCAGCCGGGTGCCCAGCTCGCGGCGCAGACGGTCCGCATCCACACCGGCCCCCATCACCACGTGCGCGGTCAGTGCCGGGGTACTGGAGGCCAGCGCCCAGACGTGCAGGTCGTGCACATCCACCACCCCATCGTGCGTACACAGGGTGCTGCGCACCTCAGCGACATCCATGCCCTTGGGCACGCCTTCGAGCAGCACGTTGATCGCCTCGCGCATCAACACCCAGGTGCGCGGCAGCACCCACAGGCCGATCAGCACGGCCAGGATCGGATCGATCGGTTTCCAGCCGGTCCAGCGGATGAGCAGCGCGCCGAGAATCACTGCGACCGAGCCCAGCATGTCCGCCCAGACTTCCAGGTAGGCCCCCTTGACGTTGAGGCTCTCGCCGCTGCCAGCACGCAGCAGGCGCATCGAAATCAGGTTGATGACCAGCCCGAATACCGCGATCACCAGCATGCCGGTGGAGGCGATCTCCTGCGGCGCGCGGAAACGCTGCACCGCCTCCCAGAGAATGTAGCCAGCGACCACGAACAGCATGCCGCCGTTGATCATCGCGCCGATGGCCTCCAGCCGCGCATAGCCATAGGTGCGCTTGGCATCGGGCGGGCGTCGGCTGAGCCGGACCGCGACCAGCGCGATCATCAGCGCGAGGGTGTCGGTGGCCATGTGCGCGGCATCGGACAGCAGTGCCAGGCTGTTGGTCCAGAACGCGCCGGCCACCTCCACCAGCAGGAAAGTGGTGGTCAGGCCCAGCGCCCACCACAGCGGCTTCTCGTGGCGGATCTCGCTGGGCAGATGGTCGTGGTCGTGACCCATGAAAGCTCTCCTGGACAATGCCGGCAGGTTAAGCAGCGCCTCGCGCGGAGACTATTACACTTACCGCAGCGTTCAGTTTGCAATTCAATAACTACAGCGCCCGGCCGCTACCTCTCGACGGCCTGTGTGGCGGGAAGACAATCGTGCATAACGTTCCAAATCTTGATGAGGCCAGCCAACCGCTGGCGCTGGCCTGGGCCGATACGCTGGCGCGGACGCCGGCGGCGGCGGCGACACTGCTGGCTGGCCTGTCGGCGGAGAGCCCGCCCGGGCTGGCCCACCATTTCTACGACGTGCTGCTCGAAGACCCGCGCGCCAGCCGCTTCCTCTCGCACGACCAGGTGCGGCTGCGCCTGAAGCCAGCGATGCAGCGCTGGCTGCAGCAGATTCTCACCGCTACCCCGGACAGCATCAACGCGCTGGTCGCCGCCCAGCGCGTGATCGGTGACGTGCATGCCCGCGTGGGCATTCCGGTGGATCTGGTGGCCCGCGGTGCGCGTGTACTCAAGCATCGCCTGTTCGACCGCATCATCGCTCAGGCCGACGAAAGCGCGACCGCCTTCGCGGCGATCCACTGCCTCAGCGCCTCGATGGACATCGCGCTGGAAGGCATGACGCTGGCGTATACGCACGCACGCGAGCGTTCCTCGCGGACGGATGCGGCTTACCGCCTGTTCTCGCTGGTGCAGAACGTCAGCACCGAGCGCGAACGGCAGCGTGCCCTGCTGCTGGATTGGGAAAACGCCCTGCTCTATGCGATGGCCAGCCAGAATGCCGAGGCCGAGCTCACCGGGCTGGCCCAGTCCGAGTTCGGCCTGTGGTTTACCCACAAGGGCATTCCCAGCTTCGGCGAAAGCAGCGAAACCGGCCAGGTCGGCGCGCTGGTGGCCGCGGTCGATACACAGCTGCAGGAAGCCTTGGCGCATGCTGATTTCGCGGCGCGCTTCGGCGCATTGCAGGGGATCCGCGAGCGGCTGGCGCAGATCCGCACGCTGATGGGCATGTTGTTCGAACGGATCGGTGAGCTCGATGCCGGCAGCGATGCACTGACCAACCTGCTCAACCGCCGCTTCCTGCCAACCGTGCTGCGCCGGGAGATCGAACTGGCCAATTCCACGCAGACACCGTTCTCGGTGTTGCTGCTGGATCTGGATCACTTCAAGGCGATCAACGACGCGCACGGACACGATGGGGGCGACCGCGCCCTGCAGCACGTGGCCGCCCTGCTCGGCCAGCTTACCCGCGGCAGCGACTACCTGTTCCGTTATGGCGGGGAGGAGTTCGTGGTGGTGCTGGTCGCCGCGACTGCCGCGCAGGCCGAGGTGATCGCCGAGAACCTGCGCAAGCACATCGCGCAGAGCCCGGTGCAGCTGGCCAACGGCCACAGCTTGTCGTTGACCACCAGCATCGGCGTGGCCGCACACGATGGCCACCCCGATTACGAGCGGCTGATGGCACGCGCCGATGCAGCGATGTACCAGGCCAAGAAGCGGGGCCGTGACCAGGTGGTAGTGGCTACCGACGCACTGCCCGACGCCCCGGGCCGGCAGGCCCTGCAGCGCGGGTGATCCCGCCGGGGCGGATGCCGCCCCCTCATCCGCCTGTTGCGGCAACAGTGGCTGACCAATGGCGCATGCCTGGCGTGCCCGGTGCGGCGTAGCATCGCGGTACTGCCGTCCGCTACAGGAACCTCCCGATGTCGATCCGCCGCGCCCTGACCCGCCCTGCTCTGCTGCTGCTCCAGTCGGCGCTGCTGATCACACCGATGCTGGCCACCGCACGCGAGGTGGCGGCGCCAGCCGAGCACGTCGATGCCGATGGTCCCTATGTGTTCCGTACCGCCACGGGGCTGGAGGCAGCCTGGGTGTGCAAGGACCATGTGATCCGCCGCGAGCTGCCGGCGGGCGAACAGGCCACGATGGTCGCGCCCGAATGCGGCTATCCGCACCCGCTGAGCGTGCTGCCACCACGCACGGCGGAGGTCGCGCGCTTCCCGGCCACGCCGCGGATCGTCGCGCTGTCGGACATCCATGGCCAGTACGGCCTGCTGGTGAAACTGCTGCGGGCCCATCACGTGATCGACAACGACGACCGCTGGTCGCTGGGTGATGCCACGCTGGTGGTGGCCGGGGATGTCTTCGATCGCGGCCCGCAGGTCACCGAGGCGTTCTGGCTGCTGTACAGCCTGCAGCAGCAGGCCGCAGCCGCCGGCGGTGCGGTGCACTTCGTGCTCGGCAACCACGAGACGATGGTGCTCTACAACGACCTGCGCTATGTCAATCCGAAGTACCTCAAGAGCGCGCAGCTGCTGGGCCGTTCCTATCCCGCGCTGTATGGGCCGGATTCGACGATCGGCCAGTGGCTGCGCACCCGCCCGGTGCTGCTGCGCATCGGCGATACCCTGTTCCTGCACGGCGGCATCGCCCCGGAGAACCTGGACCTGGTGCGCAACATGGAGGCCACCAATGCCGGCTACCAGGCGGCGGTCGGTCTGCCGAAGGAGCAGGTCAAGGCTGCACCGGACACCGCTCGCCTGTTCGATGGCAAGACCAGCCCGATCTGGTACCGCGGCTACTTCGATGGCCGCATGGACACCGCCCAGGTCGAGGCCCTGCTCAAACAGCTCGATCTCACCCGCATCGTGGTCGGCCACACCTCGATGCCGCATGTCAGCAGCTTCCACGGCGACCGCATCATCGCCATCGACAGCAGCATCAAGAACGGTGAGAACGGCGAACTGCTGTTCATCGAGAACGGTACGCTGAGCCGCGGCCTGCTCGATGGCTCGCGGGTGCCGCTGGCCGAAGGCAGGATGGGCGAGAGCGACTGACCGGGCGTTGCCTGCCGGTCAGCCCGTCCGCGTCAGCGCGGCTTGTAGATGCGCGAGACCATCCAGCCACCGTGGCTGCGGAAGCGGCCGCTGTCGCCGGTCAGGGCGAAGCGAAGGGCGACCACCGCGGCGCGCCCCCGCGAACAATGCCAGTCGCGCGCTTTGCCGTAGGCCTTGCGGAACGCACGGAACGGGCCGCGTGCCTGCATGATGTCCAGCTCGGCGTCATGGAGGTCCATGGCGTCGGCCGGGGCTGCCGGCGGAGGCGCGGCAGTGCGGCTGGCATCGGGATGGAGATGGTCTGACATGGCTTCCCTTCGATCAACGAGGCCCGGAATCGGCCTCCTGATCGATAAACCGTGAAAACCATCACAAACCTATCGCGTCCCGGCCAGCTCCCGCGCATGGCCGCCATCGAGGCGCTGTTCCAGCACGGTGATGCGGCCGAGGAACTCCGACGTCGGCGCCAGTTCCTGCAGGTGCGGCCGGGCCCGGGCGATCTGGGCGCGGGCACCGGCGGCATCGCCGTTGGCGTACATGGCCTCGGCCAGCGGGATGCGCCATTTGGCGGTGGCCGTGGAATCGGCGCCGTAGAAGCCGGTGAACGTCTCGACGAGTTGCGCCGACAGCGGTACCGCGGCAGGATCGCCACGGCGCTGGGCCAGCAGCGCCTGCTGCATCTGCAGGCGCAGTTGCAGCCACGGTGGCAGGCCGGGATGGTCCTGGCCGAATGCGGCAAGGGCACGGGCGGCCTCGGCCAGTTGCCCGGCACGGGTCAGCCATTCGATCTCGACCAGGCGCAGTACCAGCAGCTGGGGCGACTCGGGCGGCAGCTCGCGTCGCCACAGGGCGGCCACCTGCTGCAGCGGTGCCTGCGCCTCGGCCGTGCGATCGGTGCGCAACAGCAACCGGGCCAGCACCATCTCCACGTCGAGTGTGTCGGCGTGCCCGGGCCCGAGCAGCGCCCGATAGCGCGCCAGCGCGGCGCGGTAGTTCTGCTCGGCCCGCGCATAGTCGCCGCGCGCTTCCTCCATCAGCCCATGCGCGTACTGCTTGACCGCGTAGGCACGGCTGTCCACGCCATCGACGGCGGCGCTGGTCTGCAGGCTGTTGCGGAAGTGCTGATCAGCGGCCTGGTAACGGCCCAGGTCCAGGTACTGGCCCGCCAGCGCGGCTTCGGCCGAGGCGGTGTAGCTGCTGCCTGCGCCGAACATCTGCCGGGTCAGCGCGAAGCCGCGCTCGGCCAGTGCCAGCGCTTCATCGATACGACCCTGGTTGAGCAGGGTCGAGGACAGCGCGCGGAGGACCCGCTGGTACTCCGCCCCCTGCACACCCTGTTCGCGGGATGCCTCGGCCATGGCCTGGCGCAGAATCGCTTCGGCCTTGTCCAGCTCGCCCTGGCTGCGGTACAGATCGCCCAGGTTGGCCATCGTAGCCAGGGCGCCGCGCTGCAGCGGTGCACGGTTGCCGCCCCGGCTCAACGCCAGCGCAGCGCGGAAGGACTGCTCTGCGGCAGCCGGCTGCTCCAGCCGCGCCTGGGCCTGGCCGCGGGCGTTCAAGGCCTTCAGTCGTACCACCGGATCATCGTCCTGCTCCAGCAGCGCCAGTGCGTGCCCGGCACTGGCCAGCGCCTCCTTTTCCTGCCCCGCGCTGAGCAGCTGCACGGCCAGGCTGGCGCGCGCGTCGGCGATCTCGTGCGGCGCGGCGCCGGTGCGCACCAGGCCATCGACACTGTCGCGCAGCAGGGTCTGCGCATCGAGGGGTTGACCAAGATTCTGGTAGGCGCGCCCCAGCGCGGCCTGCATGCGTGCGCGCAGCGCGGGCGACACGGTAAGGTCATGCGCGAGCCGTCGTGCACCCAGATCGAGAACTTCGCGCGCGGTCATCGGCGTGCCGTTGCGCAGGCCCGGATCGGCTGCGTCGAACGCGGCCACCAGCACATCGGCGATGCCTGCCGCGGCGGCCGCATTCTGTTCGGCCTGGTGGCGCGCCTCGCTCAGCCGCAGCACGAAGGCCAGCACCATCACTGCCACCAGCGCGACGATCACACTGGCGCGCCATTGCCGCCGCAGCAGCAGGCGCGCGCGATGCCAACGGCCTGGCCGCCGCGCACGCACCGGCCGATGGGCCAGATGCCGTTCAACATCCTCGGCCAGCGCTTCGGCGGAGGCATAACGTTCGGCCGGATCCGTGGCACGGGCCTTGCTGGCCACCGCCAGCAGGTCGGCAGGCACCCTGCGCACCGGTGGCGGTGTGGGCTGCAGCAGCTGCTCCAGCATCACGCCAAGACTGTAGACATCGCCCACCACGCTGGCCGGGCGCCCCGCCAGCCGCTCGGGGCTGGCATAGGCCGGAGTAAGGAATGGCGCGCTATCTTCGGCGTCACCCAGCAGATGCGCGATGCCGAAATCCAGCAACACCGGCTGGCCGTCGGCCCGCACCAGCACATTGCCGGGCTTGAGGTCGCAATGCACCACCGACTGCGAATGCGCGGCCTGCACCGCGCGGCAGATCTGCACGAACAGCCGCAGGCGGGCGGCCAGGTCCAGCGTGCCGCAGGCCCGGTCGAGCGGCTCGCCCGGTACGTATTCCATCACCAGATAAGGCTGCCCACCCTCGGCCACGCCAACATCGTAGAGCCGGGCGATATGCGGATGCTGCAGATCGGCCAGGATCTGGCTTTCACTGGCCAGCCGGGTGGCCAGCAACGGATCGTAGGCCCGGCGCATCAACTTGATCGCCACTTCGCGCCGGTACAGCGCATCGGCGCGCTCGGCCAGGAACACCACGCCCATCCCGCCAACGGCGAGCAGGCGGCTCAACCGCCACGGCCCCAGCCGCTGCCCGACCAGTGCGGCTGGATCGTCCATCGCGGCCATCACCGCCGCCAGCGCCTGCTCGATACCGCCCAGGTCTGCCGTCTGCGCACGCAGCAGCTGCAGGGTTTCGTCGATCGTGGCCGGGTCGTCACAGAGCTCATGCAGGGCCGGACGCCAACGCGCCTCGGGCAGGTCACAGACCGCGTCGAACAGCCCGCGCACGCACTGCCAGTGACCGGCCTCACTCATGCGCGCGTGGCCGGTCCGGCCAGGTGGCGGTTCAACCACGCCTTGGCGAACCGCAGGTCGCGATCGACCGTGGGTACCGAGACATCCAGCGCCAGGGCGATCTCTTCGCGGCCCATCCCGCCGAAATACATCCATTCCACCGTACGGGCGGCACGTTCATCCAGTCGTGCGAGTGCTTCCAGCGCGCGATTGAGCGCCAACACCTCCAAGGCGTCATGGTCCGTGCTGGCTTCCCGATCGACATGGGACAGGGTCAGGTTGACCACGCCACCGCCGCGTTTGGAGGCGGCCATCGCGCGCGCGTGGTCGACCAGGACGCTGCGCATCTTCAGGGCCGCCAGGGAAAGGAAGTGGACACGGTCGCGGTAACCGACCTCGCCATCAATCATCCGCATCAGTGCTTCGTGCACCAGCACCGTCGGCTGCAGCACGCCATCCTGGGGCGTGCCCAGGCGCGCCACGGCCATGCCACGCAGCTGCGTATACAGCAGTGCAAGCAGCTGATCGCGGGCGGCGATGTCGTGCTGCTCGCTCCAGCGGCGCAGCAGGCGGGTGACATCCTGGCGTTCGGCCGCAGGCGGTGTCGCATCAAAAGGCATGTGGGGCGGGTCCGTGCATCACAGCAGGCGATCAGCCTGCAGTATCGCCGATCCCCCTCCGCATGCAGAGGGGGCCGCGGTGATCCCCGGTCACCGCGGCACCGGAACCGGCCTACTTCCCGCGCTTGGACAGAGTCTCGCGCAGCGTTTCCAGCCGCGTGGAGAGATCCTTCAGCGCGCTGCTGCCCTTTCCGACCAGCCAGGACATTTCCTCTTCGACGAAACCGCTACGGCTGCGTTCGGTGTCCGGCAGCGGCGGCAGGATGTGCGCGAAGTAGGTCTTGTCCAGCACGCGCCGGAGCAGCCGCTCACCGGGGAAGGGCTCGTTGTTGTTGAGCGCACGCGCGGCCTTGACCAGGTTGCGGATGTCGTACTGGGTCGGGCTCAGGTCCGGCACCTGCTTGGGCAGGTCCAGCAGCGTATACACCGCCACCCGCGCGGTACGCACCGAGCTTTCCATGGTGAACACCACATCGTTGCGGGTCTCCACGAACTGGCCGAGCAGGCCCAGGTTGGTGCAGCCCCTGGGCACGACGTGTGGGCGATCGCCAGCAGCGCGCGGCATGAACTGCGCGGTGATGTACGGCATCAGCGCGGTGCGCACCTTGGTGTTGGCAGCGATCTCGTCAAGCTGGTCGACGATGCCCAGGTGGTAGCACAGCTCGGCCAGGATCTCGCGGCCGGTACAGGCCGGCATCGGCTTGGCCACGTGGTTGCCGTTCTGGTCCATCAGCAGCGCATACACCCACACCACCAGCACGTCCCTGGGCTGATCGACGAAGTGCGGCTGCCGGTTCACGGTGAAGCTCAGCACCCAGTTGGAGTCGGTGAAGGTGATCACCCCACCGGTCACGGTCCTGCCCGAGTATGGGTCGTTGACCGAGAGCGCCTTGATCTTGTCCACCAGCGGCGAGGGCCGGCAGGTCAGCGTGGCCGACTCCCACATCGAGCGGTCGATATCGCCATGGAATTTCGCCGGCTTGCCGAAGATCGGCGACTGCGCGGCGAGGTTGTGCCACAGCGCCCAGTCACTGTCCTGCCCGGGTGTTTCGCGGGGGCGCTTCAGCACCGGCACCGTGTCCATGTCGCCGTAGGCGGTGCCCTCGGTCATCGAGCCGGTCAGCGCGAACACCAGATCGCCCTGCGCAACCGGCAACAGGGTGTCGTTGCCCTCCACGCGGCAGCGAAGGCCGATGACGGTACGCGTCTCCCCCTCCACGCGCATGTCCAGGTCATACACCCGGGTGCCGAAGGTGACCTGCACACCCTGCTCGCGCAGCATCTTCACCAGCGGTTTGACGAAGCTTTCGTACTGGTTGTACTTCGGGAACACCAGCGCGGACATGTCGTTCAATCCGTCGATGGCATCCAGGAACCGGTGCATGTAGAGCTTCATCTCCAGCAGACTCTGCCAGTTCTCGAAGGCGAACATCGAGCGCCAGAAGAACCAGAAATTGCTCTGCAGGAAGCCGTCGCTGAAGTAGTCCTCGATGGTCACATCGTCGAGGTCTTCCTTGCGCTTGAGCATGAGCTTGACCAGTTCCCACTGCTGCGGCTTGCTCAGCCCGAACGTGGAGAAATCCTGGATCTTCCCCTGCTGGTGCATCAGCCGGGCCTTGGAGTAGTTCGGGTCGTTGTCGTTCACCGCCCGGTACTCGTCGAGCACGCTGTAGCCGGCGGGCAGCTCCAGCGCCGGCACATCCTGGAACAGATCCCAGAAGTTGTCGTAGTTCCAGTTCATTTCGCGCCCGCCGCGAACGAGATAACCCTGCTCGGGGTCGCCGGCGCCATCGAGCGAGCCGCCTTCGATGTCCAGGCTGTCGATCAGGGTGATGTTGCCTGCGGGCATGCCGCCATCGCGGATGAGGTAGAACGCGGCGGCCAGGCCGGCGATGCCGGTGCCGATGATCCACGCCTTGCGTGTCGCCACCCCCTCCGGTGCCACCGGGCGGTTGCGCATGTAGGCGCCCATCATGTCCGGCGGCGGCAGCGTGTTCTCCGGCCGGTTGGACCAGTAGCCACCCGTTGCGTCGGGTTCGTTGTCGATCACCGTCGCGCGGTGCACGTTCTTTTCCTCGGCAGCCATATCTCCACTCCTTATTCGATGGACCCACGGGAGGCACCGGATGACCCGGCGCCCGGCAGCACGGCTTCCCTACCGCTCGCGGCCCCCTCCTGGCACCGCGCTGCACACCGCGATGGTACGCACCCCACCTGTGACGGCATTGATCCGCATCAATGTCCTTGCGGTTGCATTCTTTGCGACAGATGTCGCACACTTGCGACACTCCGCCAAATCGGGATTCCCATGTCCGCGCTGCCTACCCCCTCCAACGCCGAGCTCGAACTGCTCAAGGCACTGTGGCGCCAGGGCGCCTGCAGCGCGCGCGAAGTCCACAACGGCGCCGTGGCCGCGCTCGACTGGTCCTATTCCTCCACGCGCAAGACGCTGGAACGGATGGTCGACAAGGGACTGGTCGAAGAAACCATCGAGCACGGGTTGAACATGTACCGCGCCCGGGTCGGCAAGGTCGCCACGCTGGCCGCCCTCAGCACCGACTTCGCGCGCCGGGTGCTGGAAATCGATGGCGCGTTGCCGGCCCAGGCGTTCGCCGACAGCCGCCTGCTCAGCGAACAGGAGCTGCAGCAGCTCGACGCGCTGCTGCGTGCACCTGCCAAGGACGACCAGGCATGAGCCTGACGCTGGGATTCTGGGCGGTGCAGGCCGCGGGCGCCCTCGCCGCTGGCGGGCTGGCCTGGGTTGCCGGCCAACGCCTCCACCGCCACCTGGGCCTGTCCCACGCGGCCTATGGCTACTGGCTGGGGCTGTGGTTGCTGGCGGTGATGCCCGTGCTGCTGTCGACGCTGGTGGCGCTGTGGGTGCCCGCACCGCTTGTCGCGCTGCCGCCCGTGCTGACGATGCCGCTGCCGGTCGCGTTGGACCTGGGAGACGCCGGCAGCGCCGGCGGCGTTGCGGCGACCTCTCCCTGGATACGTCCTTCCACCGCCATGCTGCTGGCGGCGCTGTATTTCGCCGGCCTGGGCATCGCCTTGCTGCGCGTGGCCTACGGCATGCGGGCCACGGCCCGGCTGTGCCGCGCCACGACCCCGATCACGCCCGCAGACTGGCCGGGACCGCGCAGCCGTGCCTGCGCGCAGCGGCTGATGTCGGCCGGCGTTGTCTGTCGCCTCAGCGCAATGCCAGTGAGCCCGTTCGCAGTGCGCTGGCCACGACCGATGATCGTGCTGCCCCGGTCGGCGCTGGCACACCTGGAGGACCGTGCGTTGAGCCTGATCCTCGGCCATGAAGCAGCGCACCTGGTGCGCCGCGATCCGCAGCGCGCGGGTCTGATGGCGGTGATCAACGCCCTGCTGTGGTTCAACCCGTTCCTGCCCCGCCTCACCGCACGCGTGCAGCTGGCGGCAGAACTGCGCTGCGATGCGCGGGCACTCGCCGAAGATGCCCAGGGCGGGCGCGAGTTCGCCACCGCCTATGTGCGCACGCTGCGCCTGTCCGCCGCCGCCCACACGCCTGCCCAGGCACTGACCCACCGCGATCTGGCCGGCCATGAAATCCGCATCCGCCACATGCTGCATGGCGATGCCGCGCGGCCGCTGGCACGATCACGGCGTGTGATGCTGCTGGGCAGCGCGCTGCTGGTCGGGAGTCTGCTGATGGTGATGCAGGCGAGTACGGCGCGGCCGCTGCCGGATCCTGCCGCCGGCAATGCGCCGCCTGCGGCCTCGATGACGCATGCCGTGCTGCCCCTGCCATTGCCACCGGTGCGCCAGCGCTCCAGCGAAATACGTTTCCAGGCGCCGCTGGCGACACCGCGGGTCACCGGTCACTTCGGCGACACCGGCAGCATCCGGCAGCGGCCGCACCGCGGAACCGATTTCGGTGCACGCTCCGGCACGCCCGTGCTGGCCCCCGCCGACGGGCGCGTCGTCGCGGCCACGACTGCCTACCCGGACGGTCCCCAGTACGGCACGGTGGTGGTGATCGATCACGGCCAAGGCTGGCAGACGCTGTATGCGCACCTGCAGGGCACCGATGTCGTGGTCGGGCAGCAGGTGAAGGCCGGCGAGCAGATCGCCCGCGTCGGCAGCACCGGACGCGTGACCGGTCCGCACCTGCACCTGGAAATGCTCCGCAACGGCGAGCGCGTCGACCCGCAGGCGCATCTGCCATGACCGGCTGACCGCTCCCCCCACACATCCGCCCCTCCGCTGCATTTCGTTTTCCTGGCCACAGGAGGGGCGCGTGTTGCCCCGCGAAATGCCCCTGCCCTCCTGCACGGACCGCCCCATGTCACCGACGTTCCGCACCGTACTTGCCCTGACCCCGCTGTGTGCCGCGTTCTCCAGCGCTGCACAGTCACTGCCCGCACCGCAGGCGCCGCCACCCACCGAGCTGGAGACCGTGCAGGTGCAGGGCACCGTGTACGACGCACGCCGCGAGGACACCGCCACCCGGATCGTGGTCGGCGCTGAAGCGCTGCGCCAGTACGGCGACATCGGCCTGGTGGATGCGCTCAAACGCCTGCCCGGCATTACCGTCGGCACGGGTGCGCCCGGCCGCAGCGGCACGCTGTCACTGCGGGGGTTGGGTGCGGGCTATACCCAGATCCTGCTCAACGGCCAGAAAGCGCCCGCCGGGTTCGACCTCGACTCGCTCACGCCGGAGATGGTCGAGCGCGTGGAGATCATCCGCGCACCCACCGCCGACCAGCGCGCCGAAGCGATCGCCGGCTCGATCAACATCGTGCTGGCCGCAGGCGCGCGAAAGGACAGCGGGCAGCTGTCGGTGGCCTGGGGCAACAGCAATGGCCGGAACACGCCCTCGGTCAGCTGGCAGCGCAACCGGCGCGCCGACCACCGCAGCAGCGCGATCACGGCGACCGCATCGCGCCGCGAGTTCCTGGTCGAGGAAACCGGTACCGAGCGTGCATGGAATCGGCAGGGAATACCGACCACCCTGCGTGACACCTCCCTGCGCGCCAGCGGAAACCGCGATGTGCTTTCACTGGCCCCCAGCCTTGAAGCGACGCTGGAGAACGGGGATACCTTCGCGCTGCAGGGCTTCGCCGATGCGAGCCGGTTCAACCGCATCACCTACATCGACTGGGCCACCACGCTCGGCGCCCCACTGCAGACCACCCGCTATCAACAACGCACGCGCATCGACGTGGCGCAGGCCAATGGCAGCATGACGTGGACGCGGGCGTTCGAACGGGGCGGCACGTTCACCACCAAACTGCGCCTGGGCGGCAACCGCGAGCGCTACACCTATCGGGAACAGGGCCAGGCAGCGGATGGGCGACAGAACCTGGAGGACCACACCGACGCGCGGTTGACCGTGGGCGATCTGAACAGCAGTGGCAAGTACACGCTGCCCGCCCGCGGGCGGCATGCACTGCAGCTCGGCTGGGAGGGCAGCGAGGATCGCCGCGATGAAGCACGCGTGCAGCAGCTGTTGCCTGTCCACGAGGGCGACGTGGTGGCGATCAGCGATCTGGCTTTCGACGCGCGCATCCGTCGCCTGGCGCTGTACGTGCAGGATGACATCTCACTGAGCGAGCGCTGGTCCCTCTATGCCGGCGCACGCTGGGAACAGATCGATACCCGCAGTGACGGCAGCAGCTTCAGCGGCATCCAGCGCCGTGACCAGGTGCTCTCACCGGTGTTGCAGTCACTCTGGAAAATGCCCGGCACCCGGGGCGACCAGCTGCGCGTCGCGCTGACCCGCACCTATCGCTCGCCTACGCTGGCCTCGCTGATCCCGCGCCCATACACCTCGACCAACAACCGCCCGCTCAACCCCGACGAACGCGGCAACCCGGCGCTGCGGCCCGAACTGGCGACCGGCGTGGACCTGTCCTACGAAACCTACGGCAAGGACGGCGCGCAGCTCAGCATCGGCGGTTATGCGCGCCGGATCAGTGAGGTGATCCGCACCGAAACACATCTGCAGGACGGGCGCTGGGTGACCACGCCGGTCAACGGCGGCACTGCGATGACCTGGGGGCTGGAGATGGATACGGCATTCCGTCTGCCGCAGTTGATCGCAGGCGCGCCGGCCGTGGCGGTGCGTTTCAATGCGACCGCCAACGATTCGCGCGTGGATGATGTGCCCGGTCCGGACAACCGTCTTGATGAGCAGGTGCGCTTCAGCGGCACCCTGGGCGCGGATTACGAGATCCGCACCGGCTGGACGGTCGGCGGCAGTTACACCTACCGCACCGGCGGCACGGTGCAGGTCAGCCCCGGCCAGTTCGAGATCAGTGCGTATGGGCGCGAGATGGACCTGTACTCGCTGTGGTCGCTGCGCGCAGGCAGCAAGCTGCGGCTGAGCCTCAACAACGCGCTGCACCGGGCGCTGCACACCGGGCAGGAGCGGGTCAGCGAAGACGGTACCGAGCAGCTGCGGCGCCAGCGCAGGGCATCGCCACTGCTGCGCCTGCAGCTGGAACTGCCGCTCTAGCCCGGCTCAGCCGGGCTGTCGGCTGGCCTCACCCACCGCCGGCAGTGACCGTGCGCGGCCGGGCTTGCTCGGGAAGGCATGGCGCACGATCCGCCACATCACCTGGCCGAACTGCCGCGGCAGCGAACCGGTGTTGTAGTGCTGGCCGTAGCGCGCGCAGATGTCCTTCACGTCCACGGCGATCGCGGCATAGCGGTTGGCCGGGATGTCCGGGTAGAAGTGGTGCTCGATCTGGTGGCTGAGGTTGCCCGACATGACATTCATCAGCTTGCCGCCGGTCAGGTTGGATGAGCCGCGCAGCTGGCGCAGGTACCAGTGGCCGCGGCTTTCATCGCGCACGCATTCCTTCGGGAAGGTCTCCGCGTCGGCGGTGAAGTGGCCGCAGAAGATGATCACGTAGGTCCACACGTTGCGGATCAGGTTGGCCACCACGTTGCCCAGCAGCACCGGCAGGAAGAAGGGGCCGGCCAGCGCCGGGAACAGCAGGTAGTCCTTGAACATCTGCTTGCCCATCTTGCGGCCGACTGGACGGAACTGCGCGCCCAGCTGACGCAGCGTCATCTTGCCGGCGAACACGCGACCCAGGCGCAGGTCCTGTATCGCGATGCCCCATTCGAACAGCAGCGCGAACACCACCGCCACCACCGGCTGCATCAGGTAGAACGGGCGCCAGCGCTGCTCGGGGAAGATCCGCAGCAGGCCGTAGCCGATATCGTCGTCCAGCCCGCGCACGTTGGTATAGGTGTGGTGGCGGAAGTTGTGGGTCTTGCGCCAGTTGTCGGCGGTGCCGACGATGTCCCACTCATAGGTGCTGCCCTGCAGCTGCGGATCGCCCATCCAGTCGTACTGGCCATGGATGACGTTGTGCGCCAGCTCCATGTTTTCCAGGATCTTGGACAGCGCCAGCATCACCACGCCGGCGATCCATGCCGGAATCAGCACGCTGTGTACGAACGCCCCCAGGAACAGCAGCGCGCGGCCAGCCACGCCGGTCCAGCGCACCGCCGCCACGACGCGGCGGATATAGCGCGCATCGCGCGCCCCCAGCGTGGCCAGATGGCGCGCCCGCAGTGCATCGAGTTCATCGCCGAAGGCCTGCAGTTCGGCCGGGGACAGCGCGCGGTTGTGCACGGAAGACATGGTCACAGCTCCAGGATCAGGTCGGTGCTGGCGCTGTTCACGCACAGCTTCACTTGCGTGGCCGGTTCGGCCGCGTGTTCACCGGTGAGGGTGTGGCGGGTGACGCCGGACACCTTGCCGCAGACGCAGGTATTGCAGATGCCCATCCGGCAGCCACTGGCCGGGCGCAGCCCTTCGGCTTCCAGCGCCTGCAGCAGCGAGGTGCCGCGCGGCAAGGAGAGCGTGCGCCCGCTGCGGCGCAGCTCGACCTGCACCGTGCCGCTCTCGGCCTCGGGCAGGACCGGCGGGGTAAACGCTTCGGACTGCAGCGAGGCGACCTGGCCCTGCAGGCGCGCCTGCGCTGCATCGACGAAGCCGCCGGGGCCGCATACCAGCGCACGGGCGCTGCTCAGATCGCCCAGTGCCTCGAACGCGAACGCATCGACACGCGAAGCGGGCGACGCCGGATCGCGGGTCAACGCAATGTGCAGCGTGAACGAGGGATGGCGTGCCGCGAGGGCGGCCAGCTCATCGGCAAAACACAGTTCCTCGCGGCGGCGTGCCCAGTACACCAGGTCCACCTGGCCGGGCATGCCGGCACCATCAAGCTGGCGCAGCAGCGCGCGCATCGGGGTGATGCCGCTGCCAGCGGCCAACAGCAGCAGGCGTTCGCTGGAAGGCGTCGGCAAGGTCATCTCACCAAACGCCTGGCCGAGTTCGAACACCTCACCGATCGCCGCGGCACCGGCCAGATGCTGGCTGACCGCGCCGCCGGCAATCGCCTTGACGGTAATCGCCAGCCGCCCATCGGCCAACACGGTCGGGCTGTAGCTGCGCGACAGGCGGCGCCCGTCGACCTCCACGCCGAGGGTCACGTGCTGGCCCGGCAGCAGGCCGCGGAAATGGCGGTTGGGCGTGAGCACCAGGGTCACCGCATCCGCGCTCTCTGCCGTGCGCGACACCAGCCGGGCCAACGGGCGGCGCAAGGTCCACAGCGGATGCAGGCGGGTGCCCCAGAAGTCGAACAGCTCCTCGGAGACCCAGCGGCGGGGGCTGGCGGCGTGACGGCGGGCGGCAATGCGCGGGACGGTGCTCATGCTGTGCACTATACGGCCGAGCATACGACTGTGTATACAGTTGTATATTGCCGGGACCGGCTATGATTCAGGGACTTGACCGCGCTGCCCCTGATGACCTCCCCAGACCTGCCCCTGCCCGCCTCCGACGACGCCCATCCCGCGCGCAAAGCCTCGATCTCGCGCGAGGATCTGCTGGCCGCCGCGTTGGCCCTGATCGGGCCGCACCGCAGCGTCTCCACGCTGAGCCTGCGCGAGGTCGCGCGTGAAGCCGGGATCGCCCCGAACTCGTTCTACCGCCAGTTCCGCGACATGGACGAGTTGACCGTGGCCCTGATCGACCTGGCCGGGCGCTCGCTGCGCACGATCATCGGCGAGGCCCGCCAGCGGGCAGCCTCCTCCGACCGCAGCGTGATCCGCCTCTCGGTGGAGACCTTCATGGAACAGCTGCGCGCCGATGACCGGCTGCTTCACGTGCTGCTGCGCGAGGGCACCGCGGGTTCGGATGCGTTCAAGCACGCGGTCGACCGCGAACTGAACTACTTCGAAGACGAGTTGCGGGTGGATCTGATCCGCCTGGCCGCCGCCGACGGCGCGCGCCTGCACGAACCGGCGCTGGCCTCCAAGGCGATCACCCGGCTGGTGTTTGCGATGGGCGCGACGGCGGTTGACCTGCCACCGGAGAAAGATCCGGAACTGATCGAGCAATTGACCCAGATGCTGCGTATGATCATCACCGGCGCGCGCACATTGGCAGGCAGTCCGCCGCTGCGGTGATCACGCCCTTGAACGGCCAGCTCGGCTGCGTGCGAACCAAGGCATTCAGCGCTGCGCCGCATCACGGCCCATGAAAATGGCGGCCCGGAGGCCGCCATCTGATTTCATCACCGCGGGCGCGACAGCCAAGGCTGCGGCGACAGCAATCGATCAACGGTACTGACGCTCACAGCGACGCTCGACCACGCGGTCACCGTTCTTGGACTGCTGGTTGCCCTGGATCTGGCGCCCGGCCGCGCCGCCTGCCACGGCACCGGCAACGGTGGCCAGCTTCTTGCCGTTGCCGCCGCCCACCTGGTTGCCAAGCAGACCACCGACCACCGCGCCGGTCGCCGTACCGGTGATGCGATTGGGATCCTTGGAATTACGCTGGACCTCGACGTTGTGACAGACGACCTTGCTGCCGTCGTTGAAGCGGCGTCCTTCGTCCTTGGGGCCGTAGGTCTGTGCGCCAGCCACTGCCGACACCGCCAGCAAACTGCCCAGGCACAACACGCGGATGCTCGTCTTCATGGTCGATCCCTGTTTATGGAACATGGGCCGAGTGTCTGCCTGCCCGCGGCAAGCGAGGGTGAATTCGCGTCGACACTGCGTCAAGGCACGTCGGGACGTTCAGGCCGCAGCCATCCACCTGACGGAGCTTGCCGCCGTGTGCCGGTCGTCTGACGCATCGAACGGGACGCCGAAGTGGATACCCGGGCATTCATTGGATGGCAAAGCGCCGTGCCGCACCCTGTTGCGCACACAATCGATCACTGGAACCCGCCAAGGTGACCGACGATGTCGCGTCCCGGACGGTCACCCACCAAACGCGTCACGAGGACTGCTGCCAATGCATGAACCCACCCTGCCGTCGACAATCACCGCCCGGTGCGCACAGCACTTGGACGCGCGGACCCGGGCATGACCGGCCCGACCTTGGTGCTGGACGGAAGCGCCATCCACGACATCCCCAGCTTCTACGCCGAGATCAACCGCGTGTTCATGGCCAACGAGGACTGGGAGCTCGGCCCCAGCCTGGATGCGTTGGATGACCTGCTCTACGGCAGCTATGGCGCACTGGCCGGGCACGCATCCGCCACCGTGCACTGGACGCACATCGCCCACAGCCGCGCCGCGCTCGGGGTGGCGGCCACCCGTGCCTGGCTGCAGGAAAAACAGGCGCGCCCCGGCATGTTCAATGCCGCAGGAATCGCCACCCAGCTGGACGCTCTGGAACGCGGCGTCGGCCAGACCTATTTCGACATCATCATGGAGGTATTCGCCGCCCATCCCGCCTTGCAGCTGCGCACGGACTGACCGGCTGCGCGTTACGCGCCCATCGAGCCGACGGATGTTTGTGGCCCTGCTCGCCACCTTCTGGAGCCGGCTTGTCAGTCAAGTTGCTCGTAGCTACGATCATTCAAACGCGGAAAAGCACTCACCTTGGGTTTGCAGCCCCGTAGTGGATGGTCGGGCTGTGTTCTCATTGATGAGCCGTCGAGCTCTCCAATGCGAAGCCGATAGCGCTGGAAAGCCAGAATCCTTTCGGCAGGTGAAGGAGTATCTGCAATGAGTAAAGGAAACACGAGTGGCGGTGGCGCGAAGTCCGGGGGCGGTGGAAGCAAGGTAAGCGCCCCTGGTTCTGGTGGGCGCGGTCCGGGGAACGCCGGCGGCTGGCCCAGCACAACGGGAAAGCCTTCAGGCGGAAGCCGTAGCAACGCACCTCCCCGCGGCAAGTAACGGTGCTGAAGGGCGTCGACGCTGACGTCGACGCCCTTTCATTCGATCCCGCATCCGGTTGTCGGCTGACAGGCGCCCCGGCCTATCAGGCGCGCGGCGCAAAAGGTTGCCAACGGTCTCCCAGTCCAACGTGAGGGTCAGGGGTCCGGATACTGGGACCGAAATGCCTTACCGCGCCCCCGGCACACGCCAAGCTGCCGGCACCGGCAGATCAGTCTTTTTCGACGACCATGGTCCAGAGTACGGTGACCATTCCGGGCTTGGCTGGATCCATGGTGCTCTGCGGGAACACCGACACAACCTTCCACCCTTTCGCATACAGCTGCGGAACGGTCACTTGGCCAACCGACTTGCATTGGAAGACGGTGCTGTCACTGAAGGGGGTCATGACCCCGGCCGGTGTGACTTGTTCAGTGGCCAGGCAAACCTCTCCTTGCGCGGCAGAAGCGGAGCCGGCCACGGCGAGCAGGGAGGCAAAAGCAAACGAAGTCCAGCGCATGAGCATTCCTTGGCGAGCCGACGTCGTGGCGGCGCTCAGACGATAGCGTATTGACACGGATGGGAGAAATGATTGGGCGCGGGCCCCTTCTCCCTTGAACACTGCCCACCAGCCCGCCCTCACGCGGCGCTTGGCTCCCGATCAGCACGCCATAATCCTTGCCTCCCTTGTCCACCGCACGTTCGACGACCCTGGCGCGCTTGGCTGCGCCCCATGGACAGGGATACGACGTACCGAAAGCTCCATCACCTGCTGGCGGGTCAGACTAAACTTGGTGACCTCGCGCCGTGTGGCGCGGCCCGTCGCACCATTTTTTGGCATCATCGTCCGCGTCCCGATTGGCGTCGCAACACGATGTTTGGCTCCTGACGAGCCGTCGCAGCACCATCGCAACAAAAAATCCCGTTATTTGCCGCCTTCGACGGCAACCCGCGTTCACCGACCGAGACGCACTCCATTGCAAGCCACTGATTCAAAACAAAAGAACAGCAGCACCAAGGCCTCGCCCGAACACACCCCGCTGATGAAGCACCATTGGCGTAGGAACAGTATCGATTCATAAACCCTTGCTCTGCAAGGGTTTTTTTATGCCTTATGGTGGACGCACCCCGCATGGACACAGCATGGACACAGGCTGTTTCTCGTAGCGTCTCAGCCTGTCTCAGCGTGCGGGTGCGTCAAAGGGCAAGCAGTTCATTGTGATGTGTCCTGTTCGTTCAACGGACCCAACCACTGTGGACGACGGAAGAAGCGCCCGCGCGCTACAAGTTTGTCCAGCCTCGTCACCCTGTCGTGGTCGTTGTGGCGTGGCGCACGCCTCTTGAACTCATCCAACGCGTCACGTGCGGCCGCAAGATCATCCTGTCCCATGTGCCACTCAACAATGTAAGTGATGAAGGACGTATTGATTGGCCGGTACGCGCCCATGGCCTTCAACACTTCACCAAAGCGGCCCGTTTCGGTTCGGTAGGGGTTGAGGTCGTACTGCATCTGTTGAGCCGTTAATGCCGCCTGGAAGATCTCTGCAGCTGGCTTCTTGCTCAGGACGATACGGTAGTAAGGGCGGATTGCTGCCTTCTTCTCGTTTTCAATTTTGAGTGCTGCGTAGTCCATACCACGATGGAAGCTGGCCTGATTGAGCAATCGCGTGTTGTACATCTCTAGCATCTGTTCAAAGATGCTTTGAGCATGAGCCTCAGACATGCCAACGGCCAGGACCACCACGCGGTACTCACCGCCCAGTCGTTCGCGGACGAACCACTCCCAGGCGATACCTCCGTTCTTCTGCCACGCAAAAGCACCGCGCCCGTACCCCGCGTAGAACGGCACACCCTCCCCGTCCACATGCAGCCAAGCGGAGTTCTTAGTGCAGTGTGGGCCTGACATCCACTGTGTCTGTGTCACGCACGCATCGTTGCTGTACGACGCAAGCAACGGCACGTCCACGCTGATCTTGCTTACGCCCGACGCTTTGGCCTGTGCAATCAGCTCTTCAACGTCAACGAGCTTGAACGTCACTGTCCGTCTCCCAATTCGTACACCTTGAGCACCTTGCCGGTTTGGACGTCCACCACCGCAATCTTGAGCAAGCGTCCTTCAATGAAGTGCTGCTCGTCCTCGTAGTGGGTTGGACGATCAATAGTCGGGTATTCGCGTTCGGTGTCCTGCGTGATGAGTGGCGGGACAACTTCGTACTGGAACACCTGCGTCAGACGGCCCTTGTAAGAGCGAGCGTCTGCGGGTTCCATCGGAAGAATGGCATCGACGGTTTCATAGTCCGTTTCCAAGCCCTGTGTATGGGAGACAGCAGTGATGAGTGCTTTTTGTGGTAGCGCCACTTGGTAGGTTTGCCGCTCAGTTTTGGGGATGCGCGCACTCACACCGTAGGCATTGGTGCCTACGTAAGAACTCTCACGCCTCTTCGTCTCCTTTCCATAAAGGGGAGCGTAGTAGCCACCCACACGATGCATCTTTAGGTACAGCACATCCCCTTCGTACTGCTTCTTCTCAGCGTTGTACTTCCACGTGTTGTCCAGCCCCCTAATCACCATGCTTCCAGCGCACAGTTCGCCTGTAGCGATGGCCGCAGGAAGTGCAGCAACCGCGCCCTTGGAGCGTGCGGCGTGATCTGCCTCACTCTCAAATTCGTCCTTCCCAGGTATCGACTGCAATGCGTTGTACACCGCCACCATGTCGTGCCCAGCAAAGGTCGGTGGGAGCGTAGTCCCCTCTTCCAGTGTGCACGCCGTTGAGAGCGGCAAGGGCGCGGCCGACAGACTTCCACACCCCATCAATGCAGCTACAGCGAAGATCCTTTTCACTCGTTTTCCCCTGTGTTGGTCTTAGATATCTTGGATTACGGATAAAGATGGGTGCTCTACCCTTTCAGATCATCGGGTATGTGATCCACTCCAAACGACATGGATCGGGCACTATCTTTTTCGACACGCTGTACTTCAGCTCGATGCATTGCAAGGCTTAGGTACACGATTGCAGAACGTGCCATGGTCAAGACACGCAAGGCTTTTGCTTGGAACTCGTCAAACGTCATCTGTTCCGACAGTCGATCATGATGCATCGATGCTTCGTCGCACTCGGAGCGGGTCCAAACAATCTTGAAGAACCGATGCTCCAAAGCATTACGTACGACGTGCAGTTCTTGAGCGTCCGGAGATGCGTATTGTCTAATGTCCTCGTTGAAGATGTCTTCGGACAGGCTGTACAGCGCGTGCAGCCATATATTTTTACTGCCTTCAAACTCCGGGCGAATGGTTGTCTCTGTGCCCTTCTTGGGTTCAGTCCCCCAGGATGGATGCCAAAGCCCACCATCGACGTGCCGGTGTCCGCGTGGGCGAAGAACGTAGCGACCGGATTGGAGATGCAGTGGCGGTTGAGATCCAGCCCGTCTCCATCGCCGTAGAAGTCCTCAGCGGGGCTCGGGAAGCCACACGTCACATTGACAGGCAGGACCGGGGCGCAGGCCTCAGCGGGCTGCGGGTGGGCTTTGGTGTGAGTGCTGGTGGCCATGCTCGTGCCTTGGCTGTGGCCCGGTATGGTACAGCCATCGTTAGCAGCATTACTAACGGCTTGGCCTGAACGGCTTCACCTCCGCCCGCTTGGCCGCTCTCCTACATGGCCCCTAGACAACCGCCTACTCTTTATCGAACACCTGCGCGCCATACGGCGTCTGTGCGCACAACGCCGCAAATGCCTTGACCATGATGTCGTCCAGTGAGGGCCGGTGCACAGCCTGCTCATACGCCGCGAAGACACCCTGGTCGAACGTCAAGAGAAGATCCATATCCCCTGCTGCAATGGTCTTGATCGCGCGCGTGTAGACAGAGTGATCGAACCACAGTCCCTTTGCGTAGTCCACAAGCGTTTCGCGATTGCGCGTGGCCTGGCCCTCCAGCTGGTAGTTCAGATGCATGTAGTCACGTTCACTTGAACCCTCACGCTTCAACTCATTGCGCAAGATGGCAACCACACGTTCCTTGCCCTGCTTCAACTGCGGACTCTGTTGGAGCAACAGAGGCGGATACCGACCACTGGCGGTCTTGAACTGTGTGGAGCGCAGAGTGTCGTGAAAAGCAGAGCCGACAATCCACTTGTCAATTTCGGCGTTCAACTTTTCGCCCGCCCGCATGGATTGCAAGGTCTGATCAAAAACCGACTGATCACCTGACAGCTTCTCAAATGCGGCCCGTTTGGCCTGCAAAACACACCACAATTGAATGACCTCCTCAGCGTGGCGCGGACCCTCTCGCAACAGGCAGCGCTCCCAACCCTCAGCGGCAACTCGGTGGCGAGTCTGCGCCTCGATATCCAAGGTTTGGTTCATTGAAGAACGTCGCTGGATGTCGGCGGTCCGCGCACGTGACCGCAACAAGAACAGGGACACCTGCGTATCCATATCAGACATGTTTAACCTAGCAGTCAGTGATGGAAAGGGATGGATAGTTCCAAAATTTCATCATAAAGAAACTAAAGAGCGAGACTACGGCAACCTTACAGAAACGTCTGACTCTGGATGCCCTCAACGCAACCAGAATACGTAATTGTGTTTCGCTCCCAATCGATAGTACATTCGGAATTCAGCCAATCCAATGAATGAAGCGCCACGTTGCTCTTGAATTTCTTTTCCCGGAGATGTTTGGCAACTCCACCGAAAATCAGATCAGGCAGCCGCCAGAAGCCCAAAATCCCGAGCAAGACGGAAGTTGTAGTGAGAACAGCTAGCCCCCCATCGCTCAGACGACCTGAGTATGCAGCGGGAACAACCGCAACGACGACCAGCAGCAATGCAACCACCGCATACGCAACTCTTTCCGAAAGCCTATAAGTCCTCTGTGCGGAAGAGGCAAATCCGGATAGAAGGTTAAGATCTCTCTTTAAATCGCGCAGCTTCGTGCTGTCCAGCTCCTTGCGAAAATCACCCAACGCACCCTCAAGTAGTTCAATCTTTATCGAATCGGAAGCCGACGCCTCCTTAAGCGCCTTTATCTCTCTATGCGAGGCTTCATCTCTATCATGCGCCTCGCTTTGAATGGATCGAACTAGCTCTTCATGGTTGGCGCTCAAATGGGCCATTTCAGAATCAAAGTACTGGTGCGCTGCGGAAAGCTGCTCCTCTCCTGCCAGTCTACCCCGCTCAATGTATCGTTCCTCGAGCTTACGCATCAGCTCTGACGCATCCTCAGTACTGCGCACCATCAATGGATCGCCGAGTGTGAGCTGCATGACATGTTGACCAGACCGCTCCTCTGTCATGAGCGCCCTAAAATGATCGGCCTTGTGGACATCCAATCCGGCTAAGAACTGGTGAACTTTTGTAACCACATCAGTGTTGGGTTCAAGCGCAGAAACGCAACTTGCAAGGAGACGGTGTCTAGTGACCTCTTCCGAGACACCACCAAAAGTAACCCACATAAGGCCAGCAAAAAATCTGTCGGTAAAAGCTGCCGGAACCGCTGATGAGACTTTCCTTTTTTTATCCAACACAAGCTTAGACGAACGGTCTGCGATACGATCATTCTCCGTTACAAATATGTACGCAGCAGAGTCAAAACTCTTGAAAGGCGACACATTCCCACGACGCAGGCGAATAACACCCGCTACGGATTTTGCATCTCTAATTTTCGCCTGATAGTTGTTGTAGGGCCCAAGATCCGATGCAAATGCGTCCTCAGCCTCCCGTGAAAATATCTGGTAGGACTGCGGTGTATCCGGCGACTCAATAACCTTGATGCCGAATCTCTCGACTGCACCACGGACATCGGAGCGAAGCGAGTCTACATAGACCCTGAAAGAGTGATCACTACAAAGGCGCGATGCCGTTGCGCCGTGCCCTTGGCCGCGAGCAACGTGATCCACTACACTCTTTATGTTGTATTCGATTTCTTGTATCGAATGAGAAAAAATTTTAATGGACGCCTGTTTGGCCTTAAGATCATCAAGAAATGCTCTTGCGTAACTAGTACTTTCCTTGTTTCTGACATCAAGAATAGACATCACCAAAGGCGCATCAAGGACTACAGTCAGGCGTCGCAAGTCTGCTTTCGAGCCAGGCTCTTTAACATTAAGAACAACTTCGGCGAGGAGTGCGCCGTGAGCAAGCCTAACGATAAGATCGTACGTCTCCCTTTTGTACTCAAACATATTGAGAATGTATGAAGCACAAACAGTCAGGAGTTGACTGCGCTTAGCAACATTAAAATCATCCTGACTGTCGTCATCTTTCCGGAGCGAGAGAATATCCGAATTTTTGGCCGGAACTGACGGCTTGCTCCGGATCAAAGAGAAATCAGTGAGAACCAAGTATTCCAGGAAAACTTTTTCTGCCTCTGCGTCAGTGATTTCGACACCGTGGCTGTTGAACTGATCACAAGCGAATGTTGAGAAATCGCTTAGCAGCGACCGCACTTGCGCCTCAGTTACGTGATCTCCAGGCCTTGTCTCGGAGGGTGTTGCGTACACATAGGTCACTGTGGACTCAGAAAGAGGAACTCTTTTCAAAATTCCGCATGCTTCTAGTCGCGGCGTGAGGTCATCGACGGCCCAAGGGTGGATTTTAATTCCATAAAACTCATTCAGCTTGTCGGCGAACACGTCTGCTGAGAAGCTCTCACCTTGCAGTGCCCTAGCAATAGGCGCGAACATCGGGGCCAGACCACTAGTCAAGTCAGCAGGATCGGACTTGGTGTAAGCCAAGAATGCATAAGCAATTAGAGCGCGATCTACTCCGTTAGAAAAATACTTACTCTCCACACCCTCGTTCATAAGCCCTCTAAAATTCGACATGATACGAAAATAAAAGCGCGAAAACTCACTGAAAGCAGCCTCAACGACCTGGAACCAATTAAAGTGAGTCCACCACCAAATTCAATTCAGTTACATTATTTCGATATTTCAATCGGGTAATCGAGCCCTGCATGGGGCAAGCTTTACGAAACCGTCTTGATCCAGCCCAACAATTTTTGATACGAGCGCGTACTGATTGAGATAGATCTTAACTGGACGATCCTCAACAGTTGCCCATGGGCGAGCAACCCCGTAGGCAACCGCATCCTTCTCACCATCCGTACGGAACTCAAGACGGTCGTGTCGGTAGTGCAACCCCAAGACCTCGGCCTCATCGCTGCCCCCACAGGCCATGATCAACTCGCGCTCGGAACCCGCGCTGAAAGACTTGAAGTCATCCAGGGCGAACGGCGGCAGTTCGTCAAACCACTTGACCCGTCGTTGGACACGGTTTAGAAGAACACGGTCTGCAATTGAATCCGTGAGCTGACGCAAAGCTGCGATCTCCCTACCCTGCTGACTAGCTTGCTCCCGAAATTCCAAAACAATGCGGTCACGAGCTGCAACCACATGGAACAGCACAAGTACAACCAGCACCAAAATAATTGCGCCGACAAACTCAACCATTGCGCCGCCCCCTCCGTTTTGGTGAGTCTAGCGCAGGCGAGGTGCAACTTCCCAGCAGTGAGAAGACACGAAGCCTCAGCACGCAAGACGTCGGCAAATGCATGATCAAAGGCCAAGCTTGCGTGTCATCCCTAGAATGCCGAAGCCACGCTGATTTAAGGTGGGATGGGTGCCGAAAGAGAACGCGAGGATCCTAAAGTTCTAGACCATGCGGCCGATAGTGCTTCCGCTAAAGGGAAGCATCGCGCTGACCAAATCTCATTGCCAGCTAGACTGGCCCAAAACGGTGATCCAGGATGGAATCGACCCCAGTGTTGTGCTTCGGGCGCAAAATAACCCCATACATCATTGCAGGCCTTGCAATGGTAGCCGTGAGCACAACTGCCCATGCGGCAAGTTTTGACTGCGCAAAAGCCTCTACCCCAGTAGAAGAAATGGTGTGCGGCAATGAGGTCCTATCGGAACTCGATTCAGCGTTGGCAGATGCGTACGCAGTGGCACGCGTACGCGTCATGGACGACGGGGCTTTGCTCAGAGCAGAGCAACGTCAATGGATCGCCAGCCGTCGGAACAGTTGTGACACTGAGGCTTGTCTTGAGGCTGTGTATCGGGATCGGGTCATCGAGCTGCGCCTTGTGGGCGGCTACGAGGACGAAGCGCAGATCGTCGCTTCGCTTCCAGGCGCAATCAAGATTGCCGCTGAGCCGGTGGAACCAAACGACGAACGAGAGCCGGAAGCTTCGTATGTTGCAGAGGCCTCAGATGATCTGGCCACGTCAGTCGAAAGTGCCAGTGAGAATGGCCTGATATCTGATCCGGTAGCTACGAGTGAAAGCCCGTCAGCGCAGATGGAACAGAACAGGCAAGCCCCAAAAAAAAGCACACATTGGAGCACCTACGCAATCGGCGCGATCCTTGTCTTGGGCGTGGGTCTTCGCGCGTTGGCCTTCTACCGCCGAGACATCAAAAAGCAGTGCCCAAAGTGCAAGGAAGCGGGTGCGCTCGAAAAGCTCGGAGAGCGTATTGTGAACAGAAGGCGTCGGACGGGGCAACCAAGCTCAACAGGGCACCGCATAACGCGAACAACTGAATATTGGCGTGCGAAGTACAAGTGCCAAGCATGTGCCCACAGCTTTGAGTACGCGTACACACAGACGCACCGAAATAACTAGCATGGAAGCTCGGTAAGCCCGCCAGATCACCGCCTACGAAGGTCCGTTGAGGAAAACGTGCGTGCGTATCAACACCGACGAACTCACCGACAGGCAGCTTCTAGAACTCCATTGCACCGTCATGGATGCATTGCGGAAGCGGGGTGTCATACGCTCATCGAACAACCCCGTGGCCGACTACACGGAGACATTGGTGGCGCGTGCACTCAATGCCACCTTGGCGGTGGGATCTCAGGCAGGATTTGATGCAGTCGGCCAAGATGGAACGCGGTATCAGATCAAAGGCAGAAGACTGACCGCCGCCAACAAAAGCACGCAATTGAGCGCGTTGCGGAACCTTGCATCAGGGCCATTTGATCAACTCGCCGCAGTGGTGTTCAACAGCAACCTGCACGTTGAGTACGCCGCACTCATTCCATTGGATGTGGTTCAGAAGTTAGGGCGATATCGCGCGCATACCAACAGCCACACGTTGTATTTTCGGCGCTCACTTTTCGAAGAGCCAGGCGTGACCAACGTTACGGACTTGATCATTGCAGCCACAACAATCACGCACAAACCACAATCAATATCAATTTGATCGATCTGTCACGATTGTAAATATTGGCGTAGAAATCATGAGACATCATTTCACAAAGATCATTGAAAACAAGGCGCGCACAAAGCAGTCCGAATTGCAGAATTACCGGATGACCAACACCATCGTTATCACGTACAAAGATGCGAACACACCAAGCCCAAAGTATTTCGTACTGGCGTGCTTCTTGAACGCCGACACGATGATCGACGCCGCTGCCGAAGCAGTCGAGCGAAACTTGACCGTACTGCAAGTTCTAACGCCCGTGTTCGATGCTATGTTTCAAGACACAACATATCGTCCTGCAACAATGGTCAGATCCGTTCATAATAGTTTTGAAACAGGCATTGAACTCTGCGAGGATGTTGCAAATTTTGAAGACATCCCCACAGACGCTCGATATACAGGCTTCATGGGATCGTGCTATGGACGTGAGTACATCCACTTGGTCTACAAGTTGCTGCACACCGACATCGAGAAAATTTCAGCCACTGTCACAGTCTGAGCATTGTGATCGAGGAACGAAGCTGGCTTACGAAAACACTGTCGCCCCTCGATCCTTCACTTGACCACAAAGGGCTTCTTGATTGAAGACGGCCCCAGGCTCCTGAGATCACCATTATTGGTGTTAGAACTGGTGGATGCCGAAGGTTGCTGCCCGGCCAGATCGAACACTTTCAAAATTAGACCAGCGCGAACGTTGATGACAGCAAACTTCTTAAGGGATGCGGTTACCAGCGTCTGTTTTTCTTCCGACTCAAAGGGCCAATCAATTTTCGGGAACTCATACTCAGAGTGGCTACCCACATACGGGCGAACAACACCGTACAAATACACTACATCAATATCATCCTTTTGAGCGCGTGCATCAGCACCACTCATTTCCACGTCAGCTCTCAGTGAAAGCTCCTTGTACGAAAGCCCTGGAAGCTCTCCGGCCTCCACCACTGATTGCTTGTCAAAGGCCACGTAATAGGCGTCCCGCTTCTTCTTTGTGACAGACACCGACACCCCATAGGCGTTGCTTGCGTCGTAGACGCTTCTGCGAACGTTTCTTTCACCCCCGTAGACCTTGGCGATATCGTGGTATTTCTCGCCATCAAACCATCGGCTGCGGCAGCAACGTCCCATTCTCTCTGGCCCTTGGGCAGGTTTGCGTTTGTCATGTAGAAGCGCTGGCTAACAACCTCTTCTCTTCCGAACTCATCACGGATGACAACACGAACATCATTCGATCCTGGCGACACTGGCACACGCCCAAGATCCCACGGGCCTGCGGCAACATTGCGGGATCCCATCTTGTCGTTGTTGACGAATATTTCTGCAGCACTGCGTGTGTCCGCCACACCGCCTATCAGCGGAACTGGCGTAAATTCCTGATCGCGGCGAAGCATACGATCTGAAGCGACGCGGACACCTGCAAGATTGACAGTGCCTGTCATTGCAGAGCGAGGAGTGAACACATCGCCTGCCTGGATGGCAACACCTCGCTTCAAATTATCAACGTTCCAGGTGCTGATGCCGCGTCTGTAGTCAGTCAGATTTTTCGTTGTGTTCAACTGCCCCGTCGTGATCAACGTGCCGGGCCCCACGCCAATGCGAGCGTCATGAGCACCGCTCACAGCGTAGGATCCAGAGTCATTCGTGCGTGTAGCAATGTCGTAGTTGAGTAGCACACCCTTTGGTTGTGGATCTACTTCTGTCACCCTCGCTGCGCGAACTCCGGAGAGGTTCTGACGCGTCATCAAGGATGCTGGAGCAGTGATCTTGAATGCCTGCTCTGCATCATCGAAGGCCACTGAGAGACCAAGATCATCTGAAGAAATGAGGCCTGTTTTCCCCTCCAAGGGAAGCGTCAGATTCGGCAGCGATTGCCATTCTTCAACGGACAAGTAGATGGATGAGTTCTTTGCTTTGATCAGTCGCGCAGGTAGAACCTCTCTCCCTGAGAGGACCACTGATGCGAGGATTTCCGCCGTGTCTTGAGGCTCGTTTGCATTTGCGCAGATGGGAAAGCAAGCAAGAGCCAGGGCGAGGGCCATGGCTCGATACTTCATCTAACCGCCAGTTCTTGGGCTACGCCATTTACAACCACATTGACTGATGCAGGCGCTGTATTCGCCTTCAATGTCATCCTGAACGTCTGTGATGGCAACACATAGCCAACAAGTCCATTCTTGTTTTCTCCACCCGCTGTCAGGTTTGTCAGTTGGGCTGTGGCCGTGCCTGTGTTTACAACCCCCAGGCGGCCGCCTTGCCAGCTTGCCGCTAGCTTCGGTTGCGCGTCCTTGGCCCGCCAGAACCAAGGCGAATCAATCTTTACGGTCTGGTGCAGGCCCGGAAGCTTCGCCACCTCTGGATCTATAATTTCTTGCACACGAACGCGATACGCCTGCTCGTCGCCAGTGCTGTTCGTTTTCAGATAGCGGATGACCTGGCGCTTGCCCGGCTGGATTGTCACAAGGCTGGGTCTGAAGATCAGATCGTTGGTCGCAACTCTTGTCTGTTCGCCGTTTTCCACGGCCCAGGCTTCTGCAGAGACTTGATAGGTCTTCGGCGTTGAGTCTGTATTTGTGAGCGCTAAAACACCCGTCTTTTGACTGGGGCTAAAAACGGCAACTACAGGCGATACTTCTATAGCGCCAGCAGCGAAGGACGTAGCAAGTGCGGCGGCCAATACAATTTTACGCATTTATCAAATCTCCGTTTGTATTTAAAGGTATACCTTTCATACAAACAGAGAATTAGAATTACGCAAGTCTCACGTGATCTATTTTGCCACCCCATGGCCTGACTTTAGGATTATTCGCGCTCATCGATATCAGCATGTTATCCACCATGGAACGCAGATGATCAGGCACGCGGCGACAATCGACAGGTAAATACAAAAGAACTGATGTTTTCTACGACGGGCAGCGTCCGCTCCTGCTCTCTCCATTCCCGCCCTCTCCATTGCATCCCTTACAGCGTCCCTTACGGCGCCCCTTAGAAATTCAAGATCCTCAGCTGTTAGTGCTTTCTTTTCCTCTTGACTGGAATCACTCATTGTTATTCTCCATTTGTATTTAAAGGTATACCTTTCATACAAACAGAGAATTAGAATTACGCAAGCCTCCCGCGAGCTATACTGCCATCCCATGGCCTGACTTTGGGCTCATTCGCTTTCGCTTGTATCAGCAAGCTGATCAGCGATTTTGTCTAGATGATCAGCGATTTTGTCAAGACGACGCTCCATCGAGTCATATCTCTCGTCTTGCCTTTCAAGCATCCGATCCACTTTAATTGATCCAACGAAATACATTAGTGCCGCAGTGGCCGCCAGGGTCAGGTAGATTACAAAAAGCTGGAGCTTCGACCGATTGACTTCCCTCATTGCGCCCCCCCGTTGAAATAGAGACCTCAGCATTTTTAGCTGGCAGACGCTCTTCAATTTTTGTGTCCAGCACATCTATTCTGATAGCCATTTTATTTAAACTATTGTTCATAAATGAGGTGACGCCAATGATCGACCCTCCAATCAGAATGGCTGCGCCAACTAAAAAAAGCTGGCACCTCGGCCAATTGACTTTGACTCCCCTCATTTCGCCCCCCCTTTAGGCACCTTCTTTTCTCCTATTTTTTCGACCAGGGTGACAGGAGCAAAGGCTTTTTCAAAGGCTTTTTCTATTGATCTTTCTATTGATCTTTGCAACAGACCATATCCGAACACCACCGTCACCAGTGCTACTGAGAGATGAATAAACAAAAGCTGATGCTTTCTCCTGCGGAGCTTTCTCCTGCGGACTCCTTCGGCCCTTACCGCCTCCATTAATGCCTCAAATTTAAGATCCTCAGCTTTATGCTTACTCTTTTCCTCTTGATTGGACTCGCCCATTGTTATCCTCCATTTGTATTTAAAGGTATACCTTTCATACAAACAGAGAATTTTGATTGCGCAAGCAATCTGTTATCACATTAACAAAAAAAGGGCCGAAAGGGCCCTTTTAGGTGTAAATTCATATTACTAGAGACTAAAGACAATACATTTTTTTAATTGAGGCGTTGACGCTATCGTGCCAAAACCTTCGCACTGCAGTGTAACCTCCTGATCTTTATTCAATCGAACCGCTTGCGCAGCAGGAATATCGCGCGCGTAAACGTCTTCGAAACGGCCACCGCCAACAAGGATGATAAGAGGTTGATCCCCCACACCTGAACGAATTGAACGTATCTGACCCGTCACAAGCATTCTTTTATGCTTGTATTGCTTGTCAGCCCTCACTTCATTATCAGAATATGCCTGGAAGAGCTCGACGGGCGTGGTCCTTATCGCCACAGATTGAGCCACTGGAGCAACTTCGGAATCCAATCTGATGATCTGGGCTTTAACATCACTACGCAGCGTTAACCCCTTTGCTTTCGCATCCTCTGCTTGCTGCCACGTTGAAAAAGGCCCTAAACGCACACGCCAAGCTGGCCGACCATTAATTACCGCTGGCTCGCTAAAACTCGGGATTTTTGATCTTTTCACATACGCCATTACGGCGTCAGCATCTGCTTGATTGGCATAGGCTCCATACGTGACCGCAAAGTCATTAGATGACCCATCCGCAATTCTGGAATTGCTCAGGCCCTGACCTGCGCTAGCCAGGGGCAAAGCTGTCAGGCAGGCAGCAAGCAGAACTCCCTTAAAAATATGTTTCATCTTCACTCCCGATCCATTGAATTCAAGATGATAGCGCTACAGGGCGAACCCAAGCCAGCACAATTATTTCCAATTTATCGACTCATCTGCGTTGAATCAGTGTAGGTTACGACTCGCAAACAACCAGCCAGGGAGAGTGTTATGCGAACCGTCATTTCCTTTTGCATTGCAACAGCATTCCTGTCGTTCACGGCCCATGCCAAGCCGGGCCTTGGTTGCCAGGACGCAATCAAACAGGCAAAACATAGTCAGATCGTCTGGAACTCAGCGTCGCCGGATCTACCGGCGACGAAGCATGTGGACACGACTGCTGGCCGATTGATGCTGGCAGCGGGAGAGGATGGGTTCACTGCCCTGTCACTCAATGGCAAGCCTGTCCAGGTTCCTTCCAGCGCCGCTGGAACGTTGGCCTACGGGCAGGTCTATGACCTGGGCAAGCAGATCCTGGTGGCAGCGTTCGTTGAGCGTCCTGAGGATAGCGGTGCGGTTCCGAGCGAAGTGCAGTTGCTGTTGTCAGGCGATGGGAGCGTGCTGGACAGCGCAGTTCACTCTGGGACGGCTCACAGCAAGGATTTCTGCTCGCGAGCTGACGGCTAAGATCCGCGCAAGGCTGCTGGTCGCACCTATAATTGCGTAGGGGCCAGCGGGCCCGTGTGTTCATAGAAGAAAAGGAAGTCTCTTGAAGATTGCGAAATTGTTAATTATTTCTGCCGCGCTAGCTCCCGGCTTTGCAATCGCAAAGGCGAGCTACTTGAAGTGCGAGCTTGTGAGCGCACCTAAGTATCAGCAATTTACTTCACAGCGCCAGAAAGACGCGTTCCTAGCTGGCATCCTCGACAAAGGAATGATGGGTTTCGTGGTTCCGCCTTCTGCCACGTGGAAGGTTGATATTGATGGTGGTCAGGTTGAAGATCTTGAAAATGGCCCGCGCTGGACTGTAAAGAACCTCAAGGTGACAGAGGGATTCATTGAAGGGAAAACAGAGTTCGGAAGCGATTTCCTGCTTAGCCGCGTGACGGGCCAACTGTCCTATATCAAATACTCTGGAACAGAAAATTTTGTCCTGGAAGGCATCACGGTGCCCACCTACGGCGTTTGGGTGTATCAATGTAGCGCCACTGACGAAAGAGTTGTATAGCGCCATATCCAGATCAAAAGAAAAGGGGCCCAAGGCCCCTTTTCTTTTGCTTGGTGTTTGCGCCACCTGCGCAATAAGCGTTTCCTTTACAACGGCGTCACCACAGCTTGCTCAGCCTCGCTTTCACTCACAGCTTGAACGGGACGCTCGATAACCGGCCAATTCTTCAAAGAGTAATCCCTATGGGTTCCATCATATTTGATTACGTCAAAAATGATCCGCTTGAATGCCTCGTAGCACTGGAAGAACCCATCAAGGTGGGTCTGCGTTGCATCACTGGTCGGCTCTAGAAGTCCGCCGTGCGCCGCTTTGTTCCGCACTTCGTCCCAGGAATCCAACATCTCTTTAGTCAGGACTCCGTTAGCGATTAGACGACGAAATGCGACCTTCAATTTGGGCAATTTGCTGTTCTTCAGAGAGCTTTTCAGCACGCCAAGCGCCCTATCGTCTACTGCAAGATCGCTCGTGGAAATCTTTTCGATAGCATCTTCAAGAATGGTTACAAAGCCCTGATCAATGTCGGTGTCAACATGATAGAGGGTGTTGATAAGGCCTTCGATAGAGGATGCGATGACCTGAACGCTGTTCTCCATGTCATTTTGATATGTCTTCAAAATGCGATGAAAATAGTGATATAGAACCTCTTGAACATCTCTAGTTGTGGACTCGTGCGTAGCCCTGATCCACAGATTCAGAAACGCGTTCCAGTATCCGCGATACACCCATTCCCTCGGAATGAACTCAAGCAGTCGGCCACCCTGAGGCCGCAACCCTTGAGGCAGAATGCTTATTTGCTCCCTATCCCCCTTGATGTGCCAACTGCAGGAAGGCACGGGTGATTGACCAGCGAGCAAACTGATACCCGTCAAAAATGAGCGGCTATTTTTTTCAAATTCATGCGCGAGCGAGTTGAACCGAAGCTCGACATTGCCATGATGGTCTTTGATCGCTTCCCACGTCCAATCTTCGAGCTCACACTTGAATTTATCCTCGTGCGGACGAAATGGGAGCTTTAATTCACCAGTGAAATACCAGCCACAGTATTCCTTTCCGTTCTTGTTCTCATGGACGGAGCGCTCTGTCTTCAATTCGCTTAGTGAGGCAGTTATTTTTAAGCTATGGCTGTGGCTCTGGTTGATCAGTTGACGCTCAGAAATCCACTCTTGCCCATTATGGTCGTGGCCTTTGATTGAAAACAGACCTGCATCCCCTATCAGCTTTCCAGAGACATAATTGTCAAGAATAGCGTAAGGGTCGTAAGGACCTTCTGTGCCTTGACACACAAGAACAAATTCAAGCTCTCCGTTCTTGTTTTGAGAGACGACCCCGACACCTTTGAAGATGATCGGATCGTTGTCAACGCATTGGGTTACTTGGCAGTCAACGAGCTCCAAACGAAATTCGCCCGACTGCAAATTGTCTCTAACCTGTTCGAACACATAGCCCCCTGAAGGTTCTTTAGTGACTAGCGCAGTGATCTTACGTCAAGCCGCGAGCCGATGCTGCTAGTAGGGATGACGGCGGTCATCAAAGATAGCGAACATCGCTTCCAGGTTGTTGGGATCGGGTGTTAGCCAAGCATCATCGAATTCCGATCACAGTTCCAACTTACGGCGTTTGGATCTATCAATGTAGCGCCGCTGGAGAACGAATTGTGTAGTGTGATACCCATATAGAAAAAAGGGACCAAGGCCCCTTTTCTTCAATCTTTGTGCCACCCGGACCAGCGGAACGTTTCAGCGATCTTCGATCCACACGCTCCATTGCGCCAAGGATCGTTGGGATTTTTCGTTACGCACTGCACCCTCTTAAGCGCTCCATCATCGATGTTCCAGATGACGCGAAGGCTATATAGGATTTTATCAGCTGACGCATCAATAGACGTGTCAAGCTCTGTAATGTAGACAATGTGTCCAGATTCTTCGACTCGCATCGTGCTCGCGGTAACCTTCACCGCGCTGACAGCAGCCTGATCTCCCCCGGATCGCGTAGATACGTTGTCCTTGATTTGCTGGATGTAGTGCCCTTCAATCAGCCGTATTGTCTCGGGCGTCACGGTAGCATCGAGCTTGTCAGGCGGAAGTAGCTCTACTGTGGAGTTGACGATAGGCAAGCGCTCTTCCGCTACATTCTGCGGCGAGCTGATAGGAGCCGCCGCTCTGGCTCCTTCATGCTGTGGCTGGACTACATAGCCCAGGTAGGCTCCTCCCAAGATCATGACAACCCATGCAATGACCCGACTCTTGATCATGACCAAAGCGGCAAAAATCAAGGGGATCAAACTGTATCCCAGCCAGTGCGCGTAGCTGAGCGTGAGCATGTAAAACCCGGATCCGAGCGGAGCAAACCCATGCGCAATTCCAGCAGCTACATAGGCAACGAATGGGCCTAATATAAGAAGCGCAAGATAGTTCAGCGTGCGAACCGGCATGCGCCGTTTCTTTACTGCGGTATCGTCCATGTGTCCCCCTGTGAGATGACTAGCGCAGTGATCTTACTTCATGCCGCAAGCCGATGCTCATAGTAAGGATGACGGCGGTCATCGAAGATAGCGAACATCGCTTCCAGGTTGTCAGGGTCGGGCGTTAGCCAAGCATCCGCGAATTCCGATCACAGTTCCAACTTAGGGCGTTTGGATCTATCAATGTAGCGCCACTGGCGAGCGAATTCTTTAGCCTGATACACAGATAGAAAAAAGGGGCCTTAGGCCCCTTTTTAATAGCCCCTACTAACTGGCGAGAAAAGGCTTACCTCCGCTTCATGCCTTCAACAAGACCGGGAGCCTCATCTGCTGGAACTTGCCCATCCCAGCACAGTGCCTTCTCATCGTGCAGATAGGCCTTCCCATAGTCATCCTCCGTCCTTGTTGGCTTTTTATTAACCACAGCCCACAGGAATCGACAACTACACTGATCAGCCGCATCTTGATCACTGATGTTTGAATAACCCTGCTTCCGTGCGCTTTCTTCATAATGAAGGCAAGATTTGACAAAGGGTGTATCCAAGACTTCTTCAGGAGTCATCCCATGCTCGTCTCCTCCCCATTTTTTTGAGGAGCCGCACGCAGTGATCAACAAGAAAACGACTGAAACGATAATAGCCCTTTTCACGACAGTTCATATCCCCCAATATAAAAGCACAACACAATTAAAATTTACAATCAGAAGGACGGAGCGGCCTTCTTCTTGCGCTCAAGCTCGTCCTTGGTAAATTGCAACGCTCGCGGCGTAAATACAGATATATAGCCAAAATCAAGCCTATTCACCATTCCTGAAAAATTGACCTCAAAGGCAGGCAGCTTCCATACAGCCTCATGCGAGCTAAAGGAAGCCCCCATCCTATTCTCCATAACATCTTCCTTTAGAGAACTAGGCTTGCCAAATTTATCTTGCAGAGCACGCAGCAATGCGTCCTGGTATTCCAACCCAGCCGTCCCCGCATCAACACCCTCAATCACACCATTGACGACGACCAAAGATGTTGAATTAGCCCTCACCCCTGCAGGGCGTTTGCTGCCATCTGCCACGAAATCGACCTTGAAACTCCCTTCTGTGTCCAAGTAATCACCTGGCTTACCCTTGAGGATGCTGTGTTGCCAACAAGGTCTTACAGGCTGGTCCATGTCAAAAGCATAGCCCGATGAATACCTGGCTCGATCCGCCTGACACTCTGGAAGATCAAACTTAGCTCCAATTTCAATGCCCATAAAATCCGCACCGTGGACAACAACTGGTGATATCAGCGCAGAAATTATTGCAGCCATCTTCATTACTTTCACCACACCCCCCTTTTTAGGATCCCGAGCCGCTTTGCGGCATATCATCAAAGATGGACCAGTCATTACCCGAGATCGCGGATACAATCTGCTGGTATGTCAGCGGCGTTGCCGACGACAAGTTCCAAGTCCATATCAATCCCTCTTGAATTTCAGCTGCCCTGCCAAGAGATATTTGACCACTGGTGGCGGCGATCACGAGACCTTTTCGCACCTCCTCATCCACCGCGATTTTCTTTAGTTCTTTGAGGTAGAGGTGAGCTAGCGAATAGTCAACCAAGCCGGGAGCTTTCTGCTTCCCAAGCTGCTGATTAAGAGCGTAGAGCTCCAGAATGAGAGGTATTTCAAGCTCGATCTTTGCCAAGTTTTGCTTAGCGTTAGAATGGCCTTGAGCAGCGGCTAGTTCAAACCATTTTTGTGCCTGCCCAATATCTCGCTTACAGCCCAGGCCTTGATAGTGGAGAACTCCGAGATTGAACTGCGCGTTGGCGAAGCCTTGCTCTGCAGACTTCCCATACCATTCGTGGGCTGACTTGTAATCGAGGGCAACACGCACTCCTTTGCCGTAGCAGAAACCGACTTCGTTCTGAGCTTCGGCCTCCCCATCAGCAGCCCTTTCCAAAAGCACCTGGAATGCTGAATTACTCTTCTGCCTAGCCAGGGTGCTGGTGTTCATCGACGCGAAGTCAGGATCCGGCTGTTCTCGGCCGCGAGCAATAACGGCATCCACGTCCTCGTGAAGCGCACGCGATACTTCTGCATGGTCCTGAAGAGTTATCGTGGTGCCCCCGTCCCGCTCTCGCAGAAAAACGGCAAAGTAGGCCTTCCCGTTGAGCATAATTGAAGCGGATGCCGACTCATGATCTGAGACCGTGCAGCCCTTAGATACCGCATAGGACCGAGCAGCTTCGTAGTAGAGCTCAGGGAATGTAACCATCTCCCGCTTTGTGACTATCATTCCGCGAATGCGTCCCTCCACGGCTTCTTCCTTCCGTGTGTGCCGAGAGGCATACAAGTATATGAGATAGCCTACAAGACCCAGCCAGAGCGGCGGAAAGAAAAAGCCAAGCACTAATAGTATTAGGATGACGACGATCATTTTTCTGTCACCCAAACAGTTGGTGATGCATTGCACCACAGTGCGAAAATACTTGAAGATCCCATGACATTCCCCCGACCCTACGATTGAGACAATTGTAGTGGGAATGTGAAGAAGATGGTGTCAGAAAATTCTTACACCCAGCTTTGATCCAAAAAAAAGCCCGCCAGTGGCGGGCTCTAAGTGAAACAAACTGGCTAGATTAGGCAGCAGGCCACTTCTGGCCGGGGTTGGCGTCACGCCACTTCTTTGCCTCATCCGACTTTTCCCACTCCGCAAAGGTCGTGGGGGTGCGGCCACGGCCACTCCAGGTGTCGCCGTTCGGCAGCTTGAACTTGGCAGCCACCGGGCCACGGGTGCCTGCATTCGAATTGGACGAACCGGCCTTACGGCCAGGACGCGAGGCACCGCCAACAAAACGGGCGATTTCGTTCTTCTGGCGAGCATCGAAGTAATCAGCGAAGTCAGACAGCAGGCTCACGATGTTTGCGTGTGCGCTTTCAGCTTCCGCCTGAAGCTCCTGCTTTTCCTGAGCTTCAATTTTCTGGAGTTCTTCCAGCAACTTCTTCTTCTGAGCAGCCAGGTTATCCAGCTTCTTACCCTGAGCTTCCGTCTTCTGTGCCGACATTGAATTACCCCTTGAGAAATTAATTACGATTTAACCACACCCGAATCGTAAAAGGTCGCAACAGGGAAATCAATAGGCCAAGAGCTATTTTTTAAAAGAAATATGCAATTTAACGATCAATTAAGGCGAAGGGCGTCAAGAGAACGCCTCTGTTCCTCGCCTACAAGTTCAAGCGATAGAAGGTAGAGGCCCGCTGGCTGAATTTTGATGATCGTTGATCCGGGCATGTAAAAGATAAGGCCAGCTTCGTCAGCGGCTTCCAGGGCGGCGGCGCAATGTTCTTCATCTTGCCCCGCCTCCTCCATGAGGTATTCCAACAGAGTTCGTGGAGCGGTAGAACGACGCATCAAATAGTCGAACTTGCGCCACTCTGTGATTGTCTTATGACAAGCACGCAAAACCGCACCTGGACTGATCGCGGGAAGGCATGTAACACCATCACCCTCGAAATCAAATGAAAGTTGAAGACTCATAATTACCTCCCTGGATAACCGTATTTAAACGTATACCTTTAGGCTAATTTAGATTGGCAACTTGTCAACCCGTCAGATGACCAGTTCAATACCTCTACTCTTGGATCTTTGCTTGACGACCAAGGCTGCTGGATTGTCAATTTCGGCGGACTTTTCAAGCGGCTTTGTAGGCTCGTGCTCATACTTTGCAACACCTAAGTGGGTAGCAATAGCCTCAGCGTCTTTTGCTGCTAATAATATTTCGCGGGGGTGTTCTTTGAGGATCTTGATCCAGGACGCTATGTAAGCCACATGCTGGCCTGGATCGTGACCTATACCAAGACGCTCGCCGACCATCATTGACGCCATCTCCGCTCGTAGCTCTTCCTTTGCATAGCTTTCGCTTCCAAACGCCCCTGTTAAATCGCGGTCAAGTCGGGATTTATGCCCTGTCCAGTGGCCCAGCTCATGCAGTGCGGTGGCATAGAAGTTGTCAGTTGACTTGAAAGCCTCTCTCAGTGGCAAATGAATGCTATCGCGATGCGGCGAATAGAAAGCTCTATTGCCACCATCGTGACGAATTATTGCGCCGGAATCCCTTAGGAGCTCGTCGCACTGAGCATGGCGCTCGGCTTCTTTAGGGAGCTGCCGGATGGGCGCTGCGGGCATTCCCTCAACTTGATTTCCATTGAAGACAGAGAAAAGGATGGGGATCATTCGCTTTTTCTGAGCAGGATCGGCCTCCTCCTCTTTTTCTGCGGCCTCAACCCACTTGACGCACGTCGTGGATTTTTCGCCTTTGCGGACATGGCAACCCAGATCTGCAGCTTGCTTGAATGTGAGCCAGCGGTCGTCTGTGTATCCGTTAGCTCCCTGCATCATCAGCAACATCATGGCATTTGCGCCTGAGTATCCCCTTCCTGTGATTGCGTTGTAAGGCATACCCTCGCCATGCGGTGGCGATACGCCAGGCTTCCATGGCCTGATCCAAGGCGCTGTTCCTTCTTGAAGAGCTGTAATCACGCGGTCAGCGTATAGCTGCGCATAGTCATCATATTTCGTGGCCGTGCTGCCCCTCGCTGCAGGCTTCTTTTTAGCAGCCATACTGACCTTCCACTTTGATTAAAATGCCGCTATTTATTAGCTCTTGAATGTCATGGAGGGATGCAAGGCGTATTCCCTTGTCATTACCCGCATAAACGGACGCCGTGTATCCCGATGCTGCGGGACGCAGCAAATAGCATTCGCTAGCAGCAAGCGCCTCAGCGACACTTATTGCATCTTCATCATATGCCTCATTAATAAAGCCCATTGAACCCTCATCGATTAATGCCTGGCAATAACTATGCGATATTTTCGAAAGTTGGCAACAGGGTGTTGACAAATTAATCAGAGCCATCATATTGATACTGTAATATTTTCAAAACTCCTCAGCTTGAATGTATTATGTAATTACTTCGTTTTTTTAGACTTCTTCGAAGGCCGTTTCGGTGGTGCCCGAAACTTCCAAATAAAAATGCAAAGCCCCTCTTAGGAGGGGCTCATCTCTATATTTGACGAATCCCCATTTTGGGGTTACTCCTTATATATGGACATATCAAATATTTATGAAGCACTAGTTTATGGAATAGCTTTCGGGCTACTCCACTTCTCTCTTGTGTGGTTTTTCATAAAGTCACTCAACGATAGGCACTTGCTAGTGTTCGCGGCCGCCGCGTCCGTCGCTAGTGCCATTGCGGGAATTACAGCGTGGATGTTGAGACCACTGGCATTTAGCGATTCGCTGTTGGACGCTCACATAGTGACGTGGTTCGCAGTGCTGGCGATATGCGTTGTAGCTTCAACCATTAGCCGCTACAGACAGCTGAGCATGCAATGAAACAATCAGGTAATTCACTGATTGAGTTTTTGCTCGTAACAGTTGTGATATTGGCGGTAACCGCAAGCATTCTGGCTCTAGCAGGTCAAACTGACAAAAAGAGGGTCAATGAGGAGCTAAGCGACTTAGCGACTCTGACCGCCACTGCAGAGCGAGCCTTGGGAATGCCACAAGGTCACTATGAAGGGCTGCCTGGCAAGCTGATTGACGAAAAGCTTGTGCCAGCAAAAATGGTGGACTCAGCAGGCCACTTACAGAGCAGATGGGGGCCAGTGAACCTGGTTCCTATCGATGTAGGCGCGAAGCGCCTTGCGGGCTACAGCATCACTTATACAAACGTTCCATCTCCTGCGTGCCCGCTACTTGTCAAAGGTGGCCCGAAGGACAAACGTTCGATCAGAGTTGATAGCGTTGAAGTAGGCAGCTTTGGAAACATCAATGCATCGGCTCTGGCTCAGGCCTGTTCAAAGGCAACTGTAAGTATTACTTTTGAACATCATCTCAATGAGCCGGGCAAACGCTCTCTTTAAGTCCATTGCCCGGCCTCTGCATCTGTGAGCTTTTCATACTGCTTTGAGCCCAAGATTTCTAGCGCGCATTTTGCTTCATCGCCAGCACCCGAAGGCTGATAGCAGATCATTCCAGAGTGCACCATCGCTTCCCAAAACGCCGCTTTGTTCAATACTTCTGATGGCTTCATAAGCGATAGTTCTACCCTTTTCTGGCTCCAAGCCTGATATGAAGCGAAGACAACACTGCGCTCAACTTCTGCTTTGTCACTAGAAGAAACTTGCTCTGTTGTTGCCCACTCCCTGATCTGCTCAGTGGCTCGCCCGCAGATCATCACTTCATAGAAGTCTGCTTGCTTACCTCCTACCCTGCGATTTGATTTTTGAGCCGGGTTGACCAGCCCAGCTTCTGACATACCGCGCCAGAATTGCCTTGGTGTGAGAATTTCAGCGGCTTGATACCCCTGAAGACCGCACCAGGCTTCATAGCCTGCGTAGATTTCTGTTAGCTGCACCCAATGCCCAGGCTCAGGCACGACACGCATTTCATCTGCCCAGGCACGGACACTGTCAGAGCCGTTGCGAGCTCGCTTTTTAGCGGCTCTGGCCGCTTCAGGAAGCTCCTGGTCAGACAGTGGACGGCCGCGAGCTACAACACGCCTTGCACCTTCAAGCATCCAGTCCAAAACCAGCTTTCCTTCAGTCTCTAAAATGGTTTTTTGGAAGTCAGGGATGCGCTCGCTCTCAGGGATGACAACGTTCCACTGCACGACAGTAAGACGACGCCACACACCGTCAGATTTATCGCGAACAAAGGGCGCACTGTTGCTAGTGATCAGCCACTTCGCTTTAGAGTGATAGCTAGCGAGGGCCTTTTCATTTTTACGATCAATGCCTATTCCATTGCCTGAAACAAGCGTTTTGAAGCGCCCTTCTGCCCAGCGCTCGCACTCAACCTCATCAACGAGGATCAGGCTTGCGCCCACGAGTGGTTCAAGGCTGAAGCGATCACCCAAGGCCTCTAGGCTCAAGCGAACAGACTGCCTGTGCATCGCTTCAACGAGCTCTGCTAATGTGGATTTTCCTGAACCGGCAGCGCCATACCACCACGCTGCTTTCGAATAGTTTCCTGGCAACAGGGTCATTCCGCATTGTTCCTGGACTAATGCGCGAACTTCAGGATCAGGCAACGCACGCTCCAGGAACTGCGCAAACAGTGAAGTTTTAGGCAGTGAAGTGGTGTTGTAAGGGCGGTGTCCTGAAGCACCACAATTGATGCGCACTGCATGTGTCATCCCCAGCGCTGGATCTGGCTTCAACGCCTGAAATCCTGTAGGCAGAACTTCTATGTAGTAGTCAGCACAAGGAACAATAGCGCGCTTGTCGCTCGGGGCAGGCAGGGGGTTGAGGCTTCTCAGGTCCACAGTTGCATGATCCCAGCACGAGGCGGCCCTCTTCTGACTCACAGCGTGTTTTGCGTTGGTCTTCAGCCATTGAGAAGCTACGCCGACTCCCACATCTGTGCTGACAGCCTTCCAAAAAGTTCCGTCCCATTTGTGAATTATTGCTCCTGACGCTTCAGTGGACTGGCAAGCCCATTTCCCAATTTTGCCAGATGAGATTTGGGATCCAAAAATATATTCAAGGGATGGAGGCTTGACCTTTCCTCGCGAATCTAATTCGTGAGCACTAACCCACTCCTTTTCGACCTTTTCCCTTTGCTTTATTCTCGCCTCTTCCAAGGAGACCGTATTTGCGTCGTTTGGGTCGTTTGCGTCGTTCTCCATGGCAACGGTCGCACGCGCTGGCGCACCGCGCACACGTGAATAGCGCCTGGTTGGTTCAAAGTGTCCTGAGGTGTTGACAGAACTCCCAACTGGTGGAATATTATCTATACGCATGTTTTCTCCTTAAATCCCTCGCCCTGCCAGGCGGGGGATTTTTTTATTGATTAATTGGGCAGCGCAGCATCTAAAATGCGCCTGATTTTGTCGCTTGTAGATATAGTTGACCGCTGGGCCTCGGCCTGGAGTCTCAGCGCCAACGCACGTTCTAGCCGTAGATTGATATGAACATCCTTGCGAACTGGAACTTTCGCTCCGCCAGCGGAATTCTCTTTATTATTTTCCACAAAATCTCCCGTATTACAGTTGGAATACACTCAATAAAACATAAATCCCAATTTCGTCAATAGGCTCTTTTATTCTGAAAGATGCCTGCTGGCCTTCTAAGGCCAAAAACAGAAGACCAGCAGAAGACCAGCAACAAAGACCAGCAGCTGAAACCATTGGTATATAAGGGTTTTGAACCAAATATCATCCTCTGCTGGCCTGCTGGTCTTAGAAATGCATATTTCTCACTGCGCATATTTGCTCTACATGCATGCATATAGAAAAAGTGGAATCAAAGGCCAGCAGGCCAGCAGAGCCAGCAGCAACCCCGAAATCCTTTGTGGGACAAGGCTTTCGGGCTGCTGGTCTTCCTGCTGGTCTTCCTGCTGGTCTTCGTTTTGCCCGCTAGAAGACCAGCAGAGAAAAACAACAAAAAAGCCCCCATTTAGGGGGCTTTTTAATCCTACTTTGAAAATGGTTAAAGCCTGCTGGGCCCTTTAATACTAATGGATTTGGGCGTATTAACATCCAAAAACCGCTCTTCATCAGCGGCTCTTTGAACCGCCCCTCCCCTCTCAATCGAGGCGATGAGGGAGTTCAACTCAAATTGAGCAACTTCAGCGTATGGTTGTCTATGTGCATCGCTCTTCCAGGGGAGAGCCAAGGCGGAAATTAATGAAACTTCAATCACGTCATCAAGATCAATTTCCACCAATTGTTCTTCAGGTAGAACCCAAAGATGACCTGCTATCCGCCCCTCGATAATCAGCCAAGGGTGGATATCTGCAATTCCTTCAAGACCATTGAAAGAGAGGACACCGAGCCTTCTTGCTTTTTCCCTGGCCTTGGCGAGAGCATCCTCAGCAATTTTTAATTCAATCGTCGCTTGAATGCGATCAACATCACGCAAGACGGATTCAACCTCGCTCCTTTTCCCTCTTGTGACCACTGAGCCCTCCCGAGATTTTAGGAAGCGATCAAGGGACTGCAGGGTAAAACCCATGTGCTGATTTACAGCCGTTGTGCCAGGGCGTGAGGGATTTTTAACTGGCTCAGGCCCTTCCCCTGCCCTCACCCAAGCCCTTAGGGTCGTGTAATGAACACCCAAGTAAAAAGCGGCAGCTTTCGTGCTGACCTTTGCTCTAACGCCGCTTTTCGCCTCCTCTATTTCCTGTTGCCACTGCGCCTTGTCAGGCGGTGGCGACACGGATAAGGGATCACGCGACAGTGGGAATACATTATTCATCCACTCCACCCTTTTCCCTTTCAGGCAGCAAAGGCCAGTCAACTGGCTTCAGCTGATTGTAGAACGTGGGTGCGCTGGAGGCCATCAGCTGCTCAACGCGAGACAGCGCTTCCTGCAGCTCATACCACTCCGGTTCCTGATATCGAATTGTTGAGGCGGATCCTGCATCAGGGTCCGTTGGGTCTTTAGGGGCAAGGTGATTAAAGAGCCTGCTTACGATGCGATCAGGGATTTGGAGCTTACCTGCGTAGCGTCCCAGCGTTCTGCGCAAATCATGAGGCGTTGGTCCAAATTCAACAGACAGCTTTTCGCCCAGGCCTTTCATAATGGCCTTGCTGTCTTTGTAATGCCCTTCGGCAGCCCGCGCGCTACGGGCGGGGTATACCCAGCGGGCGCGGGGATCATCCGCCTCCAAGCGCCTCTCAAAGCGGTGACGCATGAGGGCGGTGGAAAACGGGCCAAGTGGCATGTTGTGATCGCGCCTATTTTTGGTCTGAGCGAAGAATACTTGCGCGCCTTCCTTCCCTGTCATCGGGTTGATCGACGTGCGGCCCTCTTTCCTGGCCTTTGGATCCATGGCGTCCAGCCATACCCAAGAGGTTGTTTCACGCTCGCTCTCTGGCACGCGGTCAAACCACGCCAATTCTGCTGTTTCATTTCTGCGAGCGCCCAAGAAAAGCGTTGAGAGCAGGTAATAGACTCCGCTCTCGTTCTGGCCTCGCTGAGCCAAGCGCCTGCTCCAGAGGTAGTCAATAGCTGCGCCGAGTGTTCCATCCGCCTCGCCCAACGGATTGCGAACGCGAGCTTTAACGTAGTAGCTGTGAAGCGCCCTGGCATCCCGCATTCGCCCCTCTTCCCACAGGACCTGGAAATCATTTCCAAAAATGATCGGATTGCGCCCGGCCTTTTTAGCCTGCCGCTTTTCTTTGTCGATCACGTAGCGAACAGCGCGCGATGCTGCTGCAAAGGTTTGTTCTGCGGCGCTTACGCCTGCCGCCTTAATTCGAACCCTCATGGCTTCGCTAGTGACCCCCAGCTTATCTAGCTCTTCCTTTGTCAAATTCACCCGCCCCACGCTCTCCATAAAGGCCTTGATTTCAGGTGTAAGCCGGTTTGAGTGCAAGGCAGCGGAGAGCCAGGTGGCGTTAAAAGCTTTTAAAACATCCTCTTCTGTGATGTGCCTTATTTGCTTGGTTCCAAAATTGACCTCATCACGATCTAGGCGCGCAATTGTATTATTGAGCATCTTGATGGTGCCCTCAGCCGCAGGCGGCGTGCGCCTGATAAGCATGTCGCGATAGAGCGTAATTGCTCCATTGACTGTCAGCTGCCTCATTTCCTCAATTGAGGTCTCTGCGCGCTCATTGACCTTGGGGTGAGCACCCGTTTCCTTTGACTCCTGGAACTTGTGGCGGGCCAGCCTATGGGCTTCTTCAAGTGACAGATCCCGCGTGTCACCCACTGTGAAGCGCATCACCTTGCCGTTAATTTTGCGCTGAACCTCGTAGCTGGCCTTTGTCTTGCCCACATAGACACCAAAGCCCGTGGGAGCCTCCTTGGTTGCGTCGAGGAACCTCCAGGCCTTCCCGTCAGGATTGGGTTCAAGAACGGCGTAGCCGCCTCTGGTGGAGGCTACGGGACTACCGCTCTTGTCTAGCGCTGGGCGCACAGTGCTGCGAAGCTGTCGCAGTTGCTCTTCATTGAACTTCAAGCGAAGCGCCATCTAGTGTTCCTCCTGGATCTGGCTACCGCTGGAGCCCCGCACGGCCCCGGTAGCCAAATTCTGCCACCTTTTTGTGCCCTGCAGTGTTTTGGCTACCCTCTGGCTACCTTTTGCGCTGTCAAAGCCTTCCACAGCCTTCCACTCGCTCGCACTCCCGCATCTGCAGAACCGCTATAAATGACTGATATTGTTGCAAAACCCAAGAAGTCAAAGGCATCCGAAGACCACACACCTTTGATGAAGCAGTTCTTCGCCGCCAAGTCCGATTACCCGGACCTGCTGCTCTTCTTCCGGATGGGCGACTTCTATGAGCTGTTCTACGACGACGCCCGCAAGGCGGCGCGGCTGCTGGACATCACCCTGACCCAGCGCGGCAGCTCCGGCGGCGCGCCGATCCCGATGGCCGGCGTCCCGGTCCACGCCTACGAAGGCTATCTGGCGCGTCTGGTCGCCCTGGGCGAGTCGGTGGCGATCTGCGAGCAGATCGGCGACCCGGCGCTGGCCAAGGGCCTGGTGGAACGCAAGGTGGTGCGCATCGTCACCCCCGGCACCGTGACCGACGAAGCGCTGCTGGACGAGCGCCGCGATACGCTGCTGATGGCGCTTTCGCGCGGCAAGCAGGGCTACGGCCTGGCCTGGGCCGATCTGGCCGGCGGCCGCTTTTTGGTCAACGAAGTCGATTCGGACGATGCGCTGGAAGCCGAGCTCGCGCGATTGGAACCGGCCGAGCTGCTGGTGCCCGATGAAGAAAACTGGCCGGCCTTCCTGCAGTACCGCAGCGGCATCCGGCGACGTGCGCCGTGGCTGTTCGATGCCGACAGCGGCCGCCGACAGCTGCTGAATTTCTTCAAACTGCACGACCTGACCGGGTTCGGCATCGACGACAAGCCGCGCGCCACCGCCGCCGCCGGTGCCCTGCTCGGCTATGTCGAAGAAACCCAGAAACAGCGCCTGCCGCACTTGACTGCGATCGCCACCGAAACCGCCAGCGAAGCCATCGCCATGAACGCGGCCACGCGCCGCCATCTGGAGCTGGATACGCGCGTGGATGGCGATACCCGCAACACCCTGCTCGGTGTGCTCGACACCACGGTGACGCCGATGGGCGGTCGCCTGCTGCGGCGCTGGCTGCACCGCCCGCTGCGCCTGCGCGAGGTGCTGGTGCACCGCCACGATGCGGTCGCCACGCTGATCGACCGCGGTGCCGACAGCGACGTGCGCGATGCCTTCCGCGCCCTGGGCGATCTGGAACGCATTCTTACCCGGGTGGCCCTGCGCTCGGCGCGCCCGCGCGATTTCTCCACGTTGCGTGATGGCCTGGGCCTGCTACCGGACGTGCGCGCGGTGCTCGCCCCGCTGGATTCGCCGCGCCTGATCGCCCTGCACGATGCGCTGGGCTCGCATGACGAATGCGCGCACCTGCTGGCCAGCGCGATCGCCCCGACCCCGCCGCTGAAGCTCAGCGATGGCGGCGTCATCGCCGAAGGGTACGACGCCGAGCTCGATGAGCTGCGCCGCCTCTCCACGCATGCGGACCAGTTCCTGATCGATCTGGAACAGCGCGAGCGCATCAGCAGCGGCATCGCCACGCTCAAGGTTGGCTACAACCGCGTGCACGGCTACTACATCGAAATCAGCAAGGGCCAGTCGGAGAAGGCACCGGTGCATTACACGCGCCGCCAGACGCTGACCAATGCCGAGCGTTACATCACCGAGGAACTGAAGTCCTTCGAGGACAAGGTGCTGTCCGCGCGCGAGCGCTCGCTGAGCCGCGAGAAGTTCCTGTACGAGCAGTTGCTGGACATCCTCGCCAGCGGGCTGGAGCCGCTCAAGCAGTGCGCGGCGGCATTGAGCGAACTGGACGTGCTGGCCGGTTTCGCCGAGCGTGCGCAGGCGCTGGACTGGGCGCGCCCGGAACTGGAGACCGCGCCCTGCCTGAAGATCGAGCGTGGGCGTCACCCGGTGGTCGAGGCGGTGCGGGAACAGCCGTTTGAACCGAACGACCTGGACCTGCATCCGGACCGCCGCATGCTGGTGATCACCGGCCCGAACATGGGCGGTAAATCCACCTACATGCGCCAGAACGCACTGATCGTGCTGCTGGCCCACATCGGCAGCTTCGTGCCGGCCAGCCGCGCGGTGATCGGCCCGATCGACCGCATCCTGACCCGTATCGGCGCCGGCGACGATCTGGCCCGCGGGCAATCGACCTTCATGGTCGAGATGGCCGAGACCAGCTACATCCTGCACCACGCCAGCGCACAGTCGCTGGTGCTGATGGACGAGATCGGCCGCGGCACGTCCACGTACGACGGCCTGGCGCTGGCTGATGCGGTCGCACGCCATCTGGCTTACCAGAACCGCTGCTACACGCTGTTCGCCACGCACTATTTCGAACTGACCGCGCTGGCCGACGAACAGCACCAAGGCGGCGCCAGCGGCATCGCCAACGTGCACCTGGATGCGGTGGAGCACGGCGACGCGCTGGTGTTCATGCACGCCGTGAAGGATGGCCCGGCCAACCGCAGCTTCGGCCTGCAGGTGGCCGCACTGGCTGGCCTGCCGAAATCGACCGTCGCCCAGGCGCGACGTCGCTTGGCCGAGCTGGAACAGCGCAGCCATGAGACGCAGTCCGCCGTGGTCGCCGCGCAGGCGCTGGATGCACCGCAGCAGTTCGGGCTGTTCAACGCGCCCAACACCGCTGCCCAGGACGCGCTGGCCGCGATCGATCCGGACGAGCTGACCCCGAAGCAGGCACTGGAAGCGCTGTACCGGTTGAAGACACTGCTCTGACGATCCGGTAGTGCCGGCCGCTGGCCGGCTCCCCGCAGAGCCGGTAGCACCCGACCGTTGGTCGGGTGCGCGCGCGGGCCCGCGTGAATTCTTCGCATTCCCGTAGTGAACGCGGCGCTATGCTCGGGCGGTCCCCATCCCTGCCCTGGAGTCCGCCGTGAATACCGAATCGCTTGCCGCGTCCCTGTTCCAGCAACTGCAGCAGGGCCAAGGCCTGCAGCAGGTATCCCAGCAGTTGGGCATCGATCAGAACCAGGCCAGTGGCGCCATCGGGGCGGCGCTGCCCCTCTTGCTGGGCGCGATGGGCCGCAATGCCCAGGAACCCCAAGGCGCGCAGGCCCTGCTCGGCGCCCTGCAGCGCGACCACGCGCCGGCCAGCGGCGGCGGCTTCGATCTGGGCGGGCTGCTAGGCAGCGTGCTCGGCGGTGGCGGCGGCAATGCGACCAACGGCGCCGGCATCCTTGGCCACGTCTTCGGTGGCAACACCGACCGCGCCACCCAGGGCCTGAGCCAGGCCACCGGGCTGGACAGCAGCAAGACCAGCCAGCTGCTCGCCATCCTCGCCCCCATCGTCATGTCCTATCTGGCCCAGCGCTTCGCCAGTGGCGGCAACGCGAGCCCGGGTCAGCTCAGCCAGGCCCTCGGCCAGGAAGCGCAGAGCGCCAACAGCGGTGGCCTGCTGACCTCCGTGCTGGACCAGGACGGCGACGGCCAGCTGGGCGTCGGCGATCTGCTCAAGCTCGGTGGCGGGCTGTTCGGCAAGCGCTGAGGGCGAGACGCGAAATAGTCTGCGCCTATCACATTGGTTGATTCATTCGAATTTACTGAATGAACGGCAGTGCCTAACGTGGACGTACGCCTTCACATCGCGCCGCCCCACGCGCCGCACGTGCAGGTGCCACGTTACCCGACGTCGCCATCGCCTCCCCCGCGCCGGTGGTCTCCACGTTCGCCAGTCCACAGGTAGATACCCATGAAAAGCGAAGCCAAGTGTCCGTTCAACCACGCCCTCGTCGGCGATGCCACCACCAACCGGGACTGGTGGCCCAAGCAACTGCGGGTGGATCTGCTCAACCAGCACTCGAGCCGCTCGCATCCGCTGGATGACACTTTCGATTACGCCGAGGCCTTCAAGGGCCTGGATTACGCCGCGCTCAAGGCCGACCTCAAGGCCTTGATGACCGACTCGCAGGACTGGTGGCCGGCCGACTTCGGCCATTACGGCGGCCTGTTCGTGCGCATGGCGTGGCACAGCGCCGGCACCTACCGCATCGGCGATGGCCGGGGTGGCGCCGGCCGCGGCCAGCAGCGCTTCGCACCGCTCAACAGCTGGCCGGACAATGTCAGCCTGGACAAGGCCCGCCGCCTGCTGTGGCCGATCAAGCAGAAGTATGGCCAGGCGATCTCCTGGGCCGACCTGCTGGTGCTGACCGGCAACGTCGCACTGGAATCGATGGGCTTCAAGACGTTGGGCTTCGCCGGCGGCCGCCCCGATACCTGGGAACCGGACCAGGACGTGTACTGGGGCCGTGAAACCACCTGGCTGGGCGGCGACGTGCGGTATGCGCACGGCTCCGAAGGCGTGCAGGAAGACCACGGTGTGCTGGTCTCCGATGACGACGCGGACGGCGACATCCACTCACGCGATCTCGAGAACCCGCTGGCCGCCGTGCAGATGGGCCTGATCTACGTCAATCCGGAAGGCCCGGACGGCAACCCCGATCCGCTCAAGGCAGCATTCGACATCCGCGATACCTTCGGCCGCATGGCCATGGACGACGAGGAAACCGTCGCCCTGATCGCCGGTGGTCACAGCTTCGGCAAGACCCACGGCGCCGGCCCGGCCGACAACGTCGATGTGGAACCAGAAGCGGCCGGGCTGGAAAGCCAGGGCCTGGGCTGGGCCAACCGGTTTGGCACCGGCAAGGGCGGCGACACCATCACCAGTGGCCTGGAGGTCACCTGGACACGCACCCCGGCGCAATGGAGTCACGACTTCTTCGAGATCCTGTTCGGCCACGAGTGGGAGCTGACCAAGAGCCCGGCCGGTGCGCACCAGTGGGTAGCCAAGGACAGCGAGGCGATCATTCCCGATGCGCACGATCCGTCGAAGAAGCATCGCCCGACCATGCTCACCACCGACCTGTCGCTGCGGGTGGACCCGGCGTACGAAAAGATCTCGCGTCGCTTCCTGGCCGACCCGCAGGCCTTTGCCGATGCCTTCGCCCGTGCGTGGTTCAAGTTGACCCATCGCGACATGGGCCCGCGCGCACGCTATCTCGGCCCTGAGATTCCGGCCGAAGAATTCGTCTGGCAGGATCCCGTGCCGGCAGCCCCCCAGGCCACGATCAGCGCGCAGGACATCGCCTCGCTGAAACAGCAGATCGCTGCGGCCGGGCTGAGCGTAGGTGAGCTGGTCTCCACCGCGTGGGCGTCGGCGTCCACCTTCCGCGGCTCGGACAAGCGCGGCGGAGCCAATGGTGCGCGCGTGCGCCTGGCCCCGCAGAAGGACTGGGCGGTCAACCAGCCGCAGCAGCTGGGCAAGGTGCTGGCCGCGCTGGAGAAGATCCAGAGCGGCTTCAAGGGCGATGGCGGTGCGCAGGTGTCGCTGGCCGATCTGATCGTGCTGGCCGGCAATGTCGGCGTCGAGCAGGCGGCCAAGGCCGGTGGCCATGAGGTGAGCGTGCCGTTCAACCCGGGCCGCACCGATGCCAGCCAGGCGCAGACCGATGTCGCGTCCTTCGCGGTGCTGGAACCGTACGCCGATGGGTTCCGCAACTACGTCAAGGGCCGTTACGCCGTGCCTGCCGAGGCGATGCTGATCGACCGCGCACAGCTGCTCACGCTGACCGCCCCGGAAATGACCGCACTGGTCGGTGGCCTGCGCGTGATCGGCACCAACGTCGGCGGCAGCCTGGACGGCGTGTTCACCGATCGCGTCGGCACGTTGAGCAACGACTTCTTCGTCAACCTGCTCGACATGCGCACGCAGTGGGTGGCCAACGGCGATGGCTACAGCGGCCGCGACCGCAGCACCGGCGCGCAGCGCTGGAGCGGCAGCCGCGTGGACCTGGTGTTCGGCTCGAACTCGGTGTTGCGTGCACTGGCCGAGGTCTACGCCAGCGCGGACGGCGAGAAGAAGTTCGTTCGCGACTTCGTCGCTGCCTGGGCGCGGGTGATGGAGCTGGACCGCTACGACCTGCGCTGATCCGCCGTCGCAGGCACACACGAAGACCGGGCCCACTGGCCCGGTCTTTTCATTTCTGCAGGGCGCCCCTCACAGCGCGTCCAGATCGCCCAGCGCACGGATCAATCGACGCGCACGCTTGTCCGGCTTGTGCTCCGGCGGCAGGTAACCGTTCTTCGCCGCCGCACGCTGCAGGCGCACCTCCGCGCGGCGAGCCAGCGACGCTTCACTTTCGACATACAACTGCTGCGCCACCGGTGCCGGGCCGCGCATATCGCTCAGGCCACGGACCTCGATCTCGAACACTTCATCGCCCCGGCTGATCTGCAGGGCTTCGCCCACGCGCACCGCGCGCGAGGATTTCGGACGCTGCCCGGCCACGTCCACCTTGCCGGTTTCCACCGCCTGTTTGGCCAGGCTGCGGGTCCGGAAAAACCGTGCGGCCCACAGCCACACGTCCAGCCGCACGGCGGCTACCGGTGTTGCTTCAGTCATGCGTTCTACCCAGCTCCACGGCGTTGGCCGGTTGTCGATTCAGCGGTTGCGTCGCGTCCGGATTACCGCGGCACCCCGTGCCACCGATCAGCGCCGGCACTCCGGCATCCAGATCACGGCGCTGGCTGCCGACCTGGCATTCCGGTCGGTCCATGGGCCTTACCTGTGCATCGCGCAGGCGGTCGTCCGTACTCGAACATGCGGCCAGCGAGGCGCCAATCAAGAGGGCCAGCGCAGCGGGGATGAACCGGTCAGCCGGGAGGATCGGCAGCCGGCCAACGGCCGGCACTGCCGGGGGAGCGGCTGACGTGCGTTGAGACGCGGAAGTGCGCATCGCGATATCCCCTTGATGGGCTTGGTGCTAGTGTGCCGCTCTCTGAGCATGATCTCCAGCGCACATGGCCAAAGCGCCGCTTGACCTGACCACCGGCCCGATCGGGCGCAATCTGTTCCTGTTCGCCCTGCCGATCCTGGCCGGCAACATCGCCCAGTCTCTGAACGGCTCGGTGAACGCGATCTGGGTCGGCCGCTTCCTCGGCGAAGCGGCGCTCACCGCCACCGCGAACGCCAACAACATCATGTTCTTCCTGATCGGCTCGGTGTTCGGGATCGGCATGGCCGCGTCGATCCTGATCGGCCAATCCATGGGCGCGCGTGACCTGCCGCAGGCGCGCCGCGTCATGGGCACCAGCGCGACCTTCTTCATCGGCCTGTCGGTGGTGATCGCGATTGCCGGCTGGTGGCTCTCACACCCGCTGCTGGCGGCGATGGGTACACCGGCCGAGTCCCTGCCGCTGGCCGAGGCCTACCTGCGCATCATCTTCCTGGCGATGCCCACGCTGTATGCCTTCGCCTTCCTGAGCTCGGCGCTGCGCGGCGTGGGCGATTCACGCACGCCGTTCCGCTTCCTGCTGCTCTCGGTGCTGCTGGACATCGGCTTCAACCCGCTGCTGATCTTCGGCATCGGCCCGTTCCCGCAGCTGGGCATCGCCGGCGCGGCGTGGGCCACGCTGATCGCGCAGACCCTCTCGCTGCTCGGCCTGCTCTGGTATATGCGCAACAAGCGCCATGTGCTCTGGTTGGGGCGCAAGGACATGGCGCTGTTCAAGATCGATGGGGAGATCCTGCGCGCCCTGGTGGTCAAGGGCGTGCCGATGGGCCTGCAGATGGTGCTGATCTCGCTGTCGATGATCCTGATGATGACCATGGTCAACGGCTACGGCACCGATACCGCGGCCGCGTATGGCGCCTCGCTGCAGCTGTGGACCTATGTGCAGATGCCGGCGATGGCGATCGGCGCGGCGTGCTCGACCATGGCGGCGCAGAACGTCGGCGCGCAGCGCTGGGACCGCGTCCGTGGCACCGCCCGCAGCGGTGTGCTCTACAACTTCCTGCTGACCGGCGTGCTGATCCTGCCGCTGATCCTGCTTGATCGTTACACGCTCGCCCTGTTCCTGCCCGAGGGCAGCCAGGCGCTGGAAGTGGCCCGCCACCTCAACCACATCGCGGTGTGGTCGTTCCTGTTCTTCGGCGTGAACTTCGTGATCTCCGGCGTGGTGCGCTCCACCGGCGCGGTGATCCCGCCGCTGCTTATCCTGGCCGCCTCGCTGTGGGGCATCCGCGTGCCGTTCGCCGAGCTGCTGCAGGACCGCTGGGGCGCCGACGCGGTGTGGTGGAGTTTCCCGGTCAGCTCGTTCTGCGCGATGCTGATGTCGCTGGCGTATTACCGCTGGGGCGGCTGGCGCAAGGCACGCATGCTGCCCAGCCATCATGAAGAGCTGGCAGCCCCGGCCGAGATCCCGGCGTCGCCGCCGTCACCCGTGGCGGACCCGAATCCCACCACGCTGCAGCCCGCCGCGGCGGGCAACGCACGGCCGGATTAGGCCACGCGCCCCTGCAGCAGGGTCTTCCAGGCCGGCAGCCTGTAGCGCCGGCGCTGGTAGCGCATGAGCAGCGCCATCAGCAGGCCGAACAACAGCCCGGCCATGACAGCACTGCCCACGGTGATGCCCAGCGTGAGCGAACCAAGGTCAAGCACCAGCCCCATCAACAGGCGCCACAGCACGCCCCACAGCACCCCGAACAGTCCGCCCATCACGAACAGGTTGCTACTGAAGCTGGCGAGCAGCGGGGGCGGCACGCGCAGCCCCATGCGCCACAGCAGCCGATGCATCGGCGGTGCGCGCATGCCGGCGGGCACCCTGGCGTCGGCCATGGCCTGCAGGGCAAGACGTACGTCGGCGGGATAACGGTCCATGTGCTTCTCCATCACGAGGCCACAAACGCAAACGGCCACCCGAAGGTGGCCGTTTGAGGCGACAACCGAAGTTGCCGGCCGGGAATTACTGGGCAGCCTTGGCAGCCAGGCGCGCGGCCTTGGCCTGCGCAGCAGCAGCCAGATCTTCCTTGATGCGGGCAGCCTTGCCTTCCAGGCCACGCAGGTAGTACAGCTTGCCGGCGCGGACCTTGCCACGACGCTTCACTTCGACCGAGTCGATGATGGCGCTGTGGGTCTGGAAGACGCGCTCGACGCCGTAGCCGTGCGAGATCTTGCGGACGGTGAACGCGGAGTTCAGGCCGGCGTTCTTGGTGCCGATGACGACGCCTTCGTAAGCCTGCACGCGCTCACGGTTGCCTTCCTTCACCTTCACGTTGACGACGACGGTGTCACCCTGGCTGAACTTCGGCAGCTCGCGGGTGATCTGGGCGGATTCGAAGTCCGAGAGGATGGATTTGTTCAGCTTGCTCATGGGTGCACCGATAGTGTTCGGGTGGTCGTGTCGTTCGACAACGTGGGCTCATGCAGTCACCGGACTGTGCTGCACGTTTTTTGTAGGGATTCCTGCCACCGCGCCCAAAAGGCCGATGGCAATCCCGAATTGTAAACAAGATCCCGCCCCCGCGCTAGGGGGTCGGATCCTTGGCAATGGCCTGCCGCGCCTGCTCCAGCAGGAGGCGGTCGGCCTTGGGCAACTGGCTTTCATCGAGCAGATCCGGCCGCCGCAGCGCGGTACGCAGCAGCGACTGCTGCCGTCGCCAGCGGGCGATGGCGGCATGGTTGCCCGAGCGCAGCACGTCCGGGACAGTGCCCCATTCATGCTGCGCGGGATGACTGTAGTGCGGGCAGTCCAGCAGCCCCTGCGGGCCTTCGAAACTGTCCTGGGCGGCCGATTCGGCATCGCCGAGGGCCCCGTCCTGCAGGCGGGTCACCGCATCGACGATCACCGCCGCGCCCAGCTCACCGCCGGACAGGACGTAGTCGCCCAGCGAGATCTCCTCGGTGACCTCGGCCTCGAGGAAGCGCTCGTCGATGCCTTCATAGCGGCCGCAGAGCAGGATCATGCGCGGCAATGCCGCCAGTTCCCGGACCTTGGCCTGGGTCAGCGGCCTGCCCTGCGGGCTGAGGTAGATCACCGGCGCAGGCGCCGGGTCCGCCGCCTTGGCCGCAGCCAGGCAGGCCCGCAGCGGCTCGATCAGCATGACCATGCCCGGGCCACCCCCGAACGGACGGTCGTCCACCCGGCGGTAGTTGCCTTCGGCATAGTCACGCGGATTCCAGCCGTGCAGGTCCAGCAGACCGCGCTCAGCGGCGCGGCCGACCACGCCCAGCGCGGCCGACTGCGCCATGAACTCGGGGAACAACGTGACGACGTCGATACGCATCCGGCCTAGAACTCCGGATCCCAGTCGACCACGATCAGGTTGGCCTCGAAATCCACCGAGACCACGAATTCGGGCTGCACGAACGGAATCATCCGCTCACGGTCACCCTGCACCACGAGCACATCGTTGGAGCCGGTCGAGAACAGGTGGGATGCCCGCCCCAGTTCGACGCCCTCGACGGTACGCACCTGCAGGCCTTCCAGATCCACCCAGTAATATTCATCGGGCTTCGGCGGCGGCAGTGCGCTGCGCGCGACATAGACTTCGGTCCCGTACATCGCCTCGACCACGTCGCGGTCGGTGATGCCGGGAAACACGGCGACCAGATGCTTGCCGGACTGACGTCCGCGCGCACCGGTGAGCGTGCTCTCCTGGCCGGCGGGGGTCCGCAGGATCCAGGGCTGATAGTGGAAAATGGCGGTACGCGGCTCGGTCCAGGACTCGAGCTTGATCTCGCCTCGCACACCAAAAGCGCCGACAATCCTGCCCAGCAGGATCCGGCGCTCGGTATCTTTCATCTGAATAGACCGAATGGGCCGCGGCAGGCGCGGCCCTTCAGGATCAGGCCGCGGAGGCCTGGGCCTTGGTCGCTTCCTTGTACAGGTTGCGGACCTTGTCGGTCATCTGGGCGCCGTTGGCGACCCACTTGTCGACCAGCGGCAGGTCCAGCACGATGCGGGACTCGGCACCCTGGGCAACCGGGTTGTAGTAACCGACGCGCTCGATGTTGCGGCCATCACGGGCGCTGCGCGAGTCGGTCACGATGATGTGGTAGAACGGACGCTTCTTGGCGCCGCCGCGGGTCAGTCGAATCTTGACCATGGTGTTGTTTCCTCAATTGCCCAGTCGCCAGGATGGCGCGGTAAGCCGGCGATTATAGCGGCGGCCTCCCGCCATTCCAAGCCTGTGAAGGCCAGGAAAGCTGAACAGGGCTCATTGATCGGCGCGTTCACGACGACAAGGGCTGCCAAGGTGTCCCGGCGAGCACCCGCCGTGCGTTGGCGCACAGGGCTTCCGAGTTCCCCAGTGCGACGCCATCGACCCTCGCGATCGGCCAGATGCCGGCGGCATTGCAGGCGATGGCGGCGTCGAACCCGGCCAGGTCCCCCAGCGCGACCGGCCGCACCTGCTGATCGCTGCCCCACCCTGCCTGCAGCAGGCGTTCGTGGGTGCCGCGCAGCGCGGGCGCCTGCGGCCAGACCAGCGTGCCACCGCTGGCGAACGCGATGTTCCAAGTGGTGCCTTCGCTGATATGCCCGTCGTCGCCAACGAACAGCGCGTCGTCCACGCCAGCCTGCAGTGCCTCGCGACGATGCTGGAACAGCGCGAACGTCCCGACATGCTTCACGTGCGGCAGCTCGCGCTGATAGCGCACCGTCCGCAGCCGCCGTGACATCGCCGGTAGATCGACCGGCGGCGCCACGGCGACCAGCACATCGACGGCCACCGGTTGCAGCGGCCGCCGGAAATCGAACTGGCGCGAGAACACAGTCACCCGCAGCGACGCATCGACCACGCCCTCGGCCTGCAGCGCGCCGTGCATCCAGGCCCGCACCTGCTGCGGATCCAGTGCGGTGCCGAACAGCTCGGCCGTGCCCTCCTGCAGGCGCTGCAGATGCAGGTCCAGGCCCTGCACCGCAGCGCCGCGCACCTGCAACGAGGTGAAATGGCCGTAGTTGGTCAGCGCCCCGGCAAGATCATCGACCGTGGCCGGCCGGCCATTGCAATACAGCGTCATCCCAGCAACGCCTTGGCGTCGGACCACATCTGCTGCAGAACCTCGGCGGCGGGGCGTGCCGGCGCCATCCACGCGGACTGCCCGGCCCAGGCCTGCATCGCATCGAGGTTGCTGTCGCGGCCCGCCTGCGTGCGCATCGGTGCGGTCAGGCCACGCTGCACCGGATACGGGCGCGGCGGCGGCGCATCGGCAGACGCGGCGGCCCGTACATACGCGGTCGCCAGACCACGGCCGAGGCGACCGCTGAAGGCGCGGGTCGGCCAGGTATCTTCGGGTTCGGTCTCGGCCAATGCCTGCGACCACGCCGGATTCAAATGACACTCGGGGGTACGCAGGAACGCGGTGCCCACCTGCACTGCACTCGCGCCCAGCGTCAGCGCCGCGGCGATGCCGCGCCCATCGGCGATGCCACCGGCCGCGATCACCGGAATATCCAGATGATCGGCCAGCCGCGGCAGCAGCGCGAACAACCCGACCAGCTGGCGCTCGGCCGCATCCGGATCGAACGCGCCCCGATGCCCGCCGGCTTCAAACCCCTGCGCGACCACCGCGTCGGCGCCGGCGGCCTGTGCGGCACGCGCTTCGGCCAAGGTGGTCGCACACGCGATCCAGGCAATGCCCACGTCTTTCAGGCGCTGCACCTGTGCCGCGGAGAACACGCCCATGATGGTCGAGGCCACCGCAGGGCGCGCCTCGATCAGGGCCTCGAACTGTGCATCGAAATCGGCCGGCCCGGCATCGGCCGCACTGGCCGGCACCTCCGGCCCCCACTGCGCCAGGAAGCGACGTGTCGCGGCTTCCGCATCGGCATCGCGCCTGGGCAACGGATCAGGAATCCAGACATTGACCTGCGCCGGCCCTGCGGACTGCGCGCGGAAATCGGTCATCCACGCCACGATGTCCTGCGGCTGGGACAACACCGCGCCCATCGCGCCCATGCTGCCGGCGTTGGCCAGCGCCGCCGACAGCGGCACCGGGCAGGCGCCGGCCATCGGCGCCAGCAGGATCGGGGCCTGCAATGCAAAACGCCGACAGAAGCTGTCGGCGCGTTCGAGAAGCGGAGAACCATTCACGCGCGGCGCACCTGGGGAAGGAGACGGTGCCAGCATACGCCGCACCGCCCCCGCCCGGAATGCATGCACGCAGGACTCAGCGGAACGGCATGCCGCCGCGGCCGCCCATGGCGCCCATCATCCCCTTCATGCTGCGCATCATGCCCTTCATGCCGCCGCCGGCCATCTTGCTCATCATCTTTTCCATCTGCTGGAACTGCTTCATGAGCTTGTTGACGTCGGCCGGGGTCAGGCCGGAACCACGCGCGATGCGGGCGCGGCGCGAGCCGTTGAGCAGGCCCGGGTTGCGGCGCTCTTTCTTGGTCATCGAGTTGATGATCGCGATCATGCGCGGCACTTCCTTGCCCTGGCTGACCTGCTGCTTGAGGTGCTCGGGAATCTGGCCCAGGCCCGGCAGCTTGTCCATCAGGCCGCCGATGCCGCCCATGTTCTGCATCTGCTCGAGCTGGTCACGCATGTCGTTCAGATCGAACTTCTTGCCCTTGGCGACCTTCTCGGCCAGCTTCTGGGCCTTGTCCTTGTCGACCTGCTGCTCGACCTGCTCCACCAGCGACAGCACGTCGCCCATGTCCAGGATGCGGCTGGCGATACGGTCCGGGTGGAACACATCCAGGCCGTCCGGCTTTTCGCTCACACCGACGAACTTGATCGGCTTGCCGGTGATGTAGCGCACGCTCAGCGCAGCACCGCCGCGGGCGTCACCGTCGGTCTTGGTCAGCACCACGCCGGTCAGCGGCAGCGCATCGCCGAAGGCCTTGGCGGTGTTGGCGGCATCCTGGCCGGTCATGGCGTCGACCACGAACAGCGTTTCGGCCGGGTTGACCGCGGCGTGCAGCGCCTTGATCTCGGCCATCATCGCTTCGTCGATGGCCAGGCGACCGGCGGTATCGACGATCAGCACATCCACGAACGACTTGCGCGCGTCATCGATCGCGGCGCGGACGATGGCTTCCGGCTTCTGGTCGGCGGTGGACGGGAAGAACAGCACGCCGACCTGGTCGGCCAGGGTCTTGAGCTGCTCGATCGCAGCCGGACGGTAGACGTCGGCCGAGACCACCATCACCTTCTTCTTGCGCTTTTCCTTCAGGTGCTTGGCCAGCTTGCCCACGGTGGTGGTCTTGCCCGCACCCTGCAGGCCGGCCATCAGGATGATCGCCGGGGCCGGCACGTTGAGGTTCAGGTCCGAGGCGGCCGAGCCCATGACCGCGGTCAGCTCGTCGCGCACGACCTTGATCAGCGCCTGGCCCGGGGTCAGCGACTTGAGCACTTCCTGGCCGACCGCGCGCACCTTGATGCGCTCGACCAGCGCCTGCACCACGGGCAGCGCGACATCGGCCTCGAGCAGCGCGATGCGGACTTCGCGGGTGGCCTCGCGGATGTTTTCCTCGGTCAGGCGACCGCGGCCGCGCAGCCGCTCGATGGTGCCGGAGAGGCGCTGGGTCAGGGACTCGAACATGGAAGCGACCTGTTCAGAACAAAAGACAATGAGACCGCCAGTATAACGGTTCCGCCCCGGCTCCCGGACCGACCGCAACCTGCCGCCCGCCGGGCATCGCCAGCACCCCGGGGGTATGCGAAACTGACACGATGACAATCGTTCTCATCGCGACCCTGCTGTACCTGACCGCCACCGGCCTGCTGGTGCGCGCGGTCGTCCGCGATGATGCGGTGACCTCCCCGGCCTGGCTGTGGCCGGCGCTCCCGGCGATGCTGCTGCACGGCGGCTATCACGTGCTGGTGGCGATGCGCACCAGCGGCGGCCCGGACATGCACTTTTTCGCGGCCCTGTCGCTGGTCGGCCTGGGCATGGCGTGGCTGACCTCGCTGGTCGCCGCGCGCGGGCGCATGGCAGCACTTGGCGTGCTGGTGTTCCCGATGGCCGCCGCGGTGTTGTGGATCTATCACGCCTACGGCCACGAGCCGAGCAGGCCGCTGGGCTGGCAGCTGGCCACCCACGCGTGGATGGCGCTGCTTGCCTACGCCACCCTGAGCGTGGCCGCCCTGCTGGCCATCATGCTGTGGCTGCAGGAACGCGCCCTGCGCCGCCGCGATTTCCGGCCGTGGCTGCGCGCCCTGCCCCCGCTGGCGGATCTTGAAGCCCTGCTGTTCCGCGTGATCGCGGTCGGCTTTGCACTGTTGACGCTCACCCTGGTGACCGGCGTGCTGTTCGTCGATGACCTGCTGGCACAGAAGCTGGTCCACAAGACTGTGCTCAGCATCCTGTCCTGGATCGTATTCGGCACCCTGCTGATCGGCCGCCGCCGCTATGGCTGGCGCGGCGCGAAGGCGGTGCACTGGACCCTGACCGCGATGGCGCTGCTGCTGCTGGCGTTCTTCGGCAGCCAGTTCGTGATCGAATTGGTGTTCGGCCGCACGCGATAGAGGCGTGCCGACCAACGGTCGGCACCTGCCCGAACCTCGCAAGGGGAGCTGCCGACTGTTGGCCGGCAGGCCGCTGGCGGGCACCAATCCGCTATCCGTTGATCACAACCCGTACCGTTCGATCGCGTCCAGATGCGGCTGACGGTCCTGGTCGCAGGCCTCGGCCAGGCGCAGCCAGCAGTGCGGGTGCGCCCACTGCGCCGTCACCTGCTGCAGGAAGCGATGCAGTGCCAGCGGCGCGTGATCCTGTGGCTGGGCGATAGTGAACAGCAGGCCCGGCAGCGTCCCGCCTTCCGCATCCGGATCGGTCACCGTGTAGTCCGGCCGGCTGTGCGCCCACACCTTCCAGCCCTGTGCCTCTGCCGCTGCTACCAGAGCGTTCCACGCCTCCTCGCCCGGGTGCGCGCCGTCGACCAGCCAGCTGCGTGCGAAACCGCCCCGCTCCAGCACGTGCACCTGCGCATAGGTCGGAATGAAGTGCTCGCGCTCCGCTTCGTCCTCCGGCGCGGGGTGTACGAGGCCGGAGTCAAACACCACCCAGTCCCCCACCTGCTGCGCGCGGTTGGCCGGTGCGTTCTCGACGATGCGCGCGGTCACCGGTCCGGTGCGGCGGCCGTAGTACTCCATCGGCTCGCCGCCTTCTTCGCTGCGGATGATCACCCAGCCCCAGGACTCTTCGACCACGCCCTGCTGGCTGGACAGTTCCATGCCGATCGCCGCCGCCGAGCGGCGCACCGCCTCCCAGTCGCGCGCCGCGCTGGCCGCACTCATGTGGTCCCAGTGCGCGGCGTTGGGCTCATCCAGCGTCTCCACCAGCTGCGCATAGCAGGCTTGGGCGTCGCTGAAGCGGCCGGTCTCCATGTACATGCGGGCAAGCGTCCCGCGTGCGCCGTTCGAGCCTGGCGACAGCGTGAGCAACGCCTGCGCGGCCTGTTCCAGCGCCGGCCAGTCGGACGCGCGCCGGGCGCGCTGCACCTCGCACCAGTGCGCGAACACCGGCACGCTGTCGCGGTAGGTCGCGGCCAGCCTGCGCAGGCCGTCATCATCGCCCTGCTCGGCCAGCCAACGCATCAGCGTATAGGCCGCTGCGCCATCTTCCTGCGCGTGGGCGCGCACGAAGTCCCACAGCAGCGCCTGCGCTTCTGTCTTCGCGCCACAGGCATGCAACGCCGAGGCGGCAACTTCGGCCAGCGCGCCGTCGTCCGGCCGCTCGCCGTGCGCCTGCAGCAGCCACTGCGCCTCACGCTCGGGATCGCGCGACTGGTGCTGTTCGCCCTGGGCCTGCAGCCATGCCAGCAGTTCATCGGCCGGCACCGGCAAGGGTGCCATCTCCGGCAGCGCCTCGATCCGCGCCGCCAACCCATCCACCAGCGCGGCAGCGCCACGATCCTGGCGCAGCTGCGCCAGGTGGGTACGGGCCAGTCCAAGCTGGCGCTGCGCCACCCAGCGCGCACCACGCTGCAGGGCCAGTTCAAGGCTCAACGCGGCGATCTCGATCACCAGGCGATGCGCGCCGACAGCGGCGAAGTGCTCGATGATCGTGTTGAAGCGCGTCCCCAGATCCCAGGTATTGCGTGCGCCATCACGGCTGCACAGCGTCGAAGCGGTATTGGCCCACAGCCGCCAGTGATTCGGCGTCAGCTCGCTCCAGGGCACCAGCTGCTGCAACGCCTCTTCATCGCGCCCCAGCTGGGCCAGTGCCCAGGCCTTGGACAGCCGGCGCGGCACCGTGCAGTTGGCAGGTTCGTATTCGCCCGCAGCGGCCACCTCGGCTTCGCGCGTCTCGATCAGCGCCAGCGCTTCCTGCGCACGGCCGCTGGCCAGCAGGATCTTGATCTGCATTTCAGGGAAGCTGTCGAACACTTCCTTGCCGCGCGCCTGGATCGCCGCCGCCTGCACCTGCAGGTAATCCAGCGCGTCCTGGCCGCGGCCGTCGTCCAGCAGCGCGTCGGCCTTCTCGCAGCTCAGGCACTGGAAGCAGGCCCAGCTCGGGTCGATGCGGCCCAGCGTCTCGTCGCAGACCTCGATGCGTTCGGGCACCCAGCCCGGACCATCGATGTTGCCATAGCAGGCGGCAAGATCCTGGGTGACGCAGATCGACTGCGGGCAGTCCAGGGTATCGGCGCGGTGTGCGCGCTCGAACAGCGCCACCGACTCGCCCAGCGCGCTTTCACCTTCCATGCGGTTGCCGACGCGGTTGCGCAGGGCCCAGTGGCCGACATAGACGTCGACCCAGGGGTTGTCCAATGCCTTGCCCAGCGCGCGCGCTTCAGGCAGCAGTGCATCGACGCGGTCGACCTGCAGTTCACTGACGTCATCGGCAAGGCGGGTCAGCAGGTGGGCGTTCTGTGCCTGGCCTGCCTGGCGCAGGTCTTCCTGCAGTTTTTCGACCCAGTTCCAGATATCCATGGGGGTTGAGGCTCCTGTCTAGCGAAGGCTTGATGAGAGAGGGGGCGGTACTCAGCGCAGCATCTGCTGCAGGGCACCGGCAATATCGGTAAATGCACCATTGAGATCGGGGCCTGGCGTCGCGGTGCTCCGCTGCAACGGCCGGCCCTGCGCGGACACGATGATCTTCAGTGAGCGCAGCAGGCGCGCGGCCGCCCCGGCCTGCGGGTGGCCCTCGCGCTGGGCCTGCAGCAACGCCTGCACCGCTGGATTGTCCAGGTTGAGGTACAGCCGCGACGGCGCACGTGCCTCGATGCGCGCGGTGAACTGGCGGGCCAGTCGCAATGCGGCCATCGATACGCGCTTGTCGTTCTCGTCGTCTTCGAGGCGCTGCTTCAGTTCGGCTTCGCGGTCGGGCACCACCACCACCGGGAGTGCCTCGGGGCTGAACCGCGCCGGCAGCAGCTGTTCGCCGTCGCCCAGGTGCTCGCGCAGCCAGGCCAACTGCGTATCGTCAAGGCTGTCGTCGGTGCGGAACAGGGCGCGGTTGCCCTGCTCGGTACCCAGTTCGACCAGGCGCAGGCCCTTGGCCTGGGCCCAGCGCCGCAGGAACGGCACGACCGCGTAGCGATGACCATGCGCGACCGGCACGCCCATCGCGCGGAACAGCATTTCCTCGAAGCCACCACCGTTGTCGAGGATCACATGCACTGCGCCGCGCGCCGGCAACGCGCTGGCCGGCAGGTCACCCTGCGAGGTCGGCACGCGCACGTGTTCCAGCAGCAGGTCGAACAGGCGCTCATCGCACAGCGCCGCGCCCAGCAGGGCCTCGTTGTGGCGGCTGAGCACGCGGCGCCAGGCTTCGGGCTGCTGCCGCGCGACGTCGGCCAGGCCATCGATCAGCGCTTCCAGCAGCGCGTGCTGCACGGCGCGATAGTGGTCATCGCGCTGCAGGTCCTCGCGGCTGGCGGTCGGGGTCAGCTTCGACGATTCGATCACCCCGCCGATGAAACCGGCCCACGGCGGCAGCAGGTCGCGTGCATCGTCGTCCAGCAGCATGCCGCGCACGAACACCGACAGGTTGCGGTTGTCGCTGGTGCCGTAGGTGGCACCGTCCTGCACCCAGAGCATGCCGAGGGCGTCGCTGCTGCCATCGGACTGCAGCGGCATCGTCACGATGGGCTCGAAATCGTGTTCGAAACGGGCCGCGAACTGCAGCGCCTGGCGGCGCGCCTGCACCGGATGCAGCGCGACCTCACCCTGCCCGCGCCACGGCGGCGGTTCGGGATTGATCGCGGCGGTCGCCGCACCGATGAAGATCGGCTCGGACAGCAGCGCGCAGTAGCGGCCCAGCACCTCGTGCAGGCGCGCTTCGTTGGCCAGCGGCAGGAAGTCCGGATGCAGCTCCAGCTCGACCTCGGTGCCGATCGCGCGCGCCGGCACGTCGCTGACGGTGTACTGCTCGGCGTTGCTGGACACGTACAGGTGGCCCAGTTCCGGTGCCTGGTAGGAAGTGGTGCGCACGCTGACGCGGCGCGCCAATACAAAGGCCGACAGGAACCCCAGGCCGAACATGCCGATCAGGCCGTCATTGTCCTCGCCATCCTGGCGCAGCCCCCGGGTGTAACCCACCCCCACCGTGGCCAGGTAATCGTGGATTTCCTGCCGGGTCAGGCCGGCACCGGTATCGGTGATGCGCAGCACGCCGGCGGCGGCGTCCACCTGCACGTCGATGCGCGACAGACCCGGGCTGCCGGGCTGCTCGATACGGCGACGGATGATCGAATCGTGCGCGTTCTGCACCAGTTCGCGCAGCGCCACCATCGGGGTGGAATACAGGTGCTTGCCCAGCACCGTCATCAATCCATTGAGATCGACCCCGGCGCGGCGGATTTCGGCGGCGGGGGCGCTGAACATCGGGTCCTGCATGTAATCGGTTACTCCTTGCCACGGAAAGCGCCGGAGGGCGCCTTCGTCGAGCCGGGAAAACTAGCACAGGCCGGCTGAGCGCAGACGCACTTTCCCGCGGCATCCCGCGCCGGCCCGGCCCCGCTTACAGCGCGTCGATCGCCTCGGACAGCCGCTCCACCGCGATCACTTCCATCCCCTTCACGCTGCCGGTCTTCGGCGCGTTCGCCTTGGGCACGATGGCGCGCTTGAAGCCATGCGTGGCTGCCTCGCGCAGGCGATCCTCACCGTTGGGCACCGGGCGGATCTCGCCGGACAGGCCCACCTCGCCGAAGGCGATCGTTTTCTCTGCCAATGGCCGGTCCTGCAACGAAGACAGCACCGCCAGCAGCACGGGCAGATCGGCCGCAGTCTCCTGCACGCGGATGCCGCCCACCACGTTGACGAACACGTCCTGGTCGCCCACGAGCACGCCGCCATGGCGGTGCAGCACCGCCAGCAGCATCGCCAGGCGGTTCTGCTCCAGACCCACCGCGACGCGGCGTGGGTTGGACAGCGGCGAGGCGTCCACCAGTGCCTGCACTTCCACCAGCAGCGGGCGCGTGCCCTCGCGCGTGACCATCACGCAGCTGCCCGGCTGCTGGGTGCTGCCGCCGGAGAGGAAGATCGCCGAGGGATTGGAGACCTCTTTCAGGCCCTTCTCGCCCATGGCGAACACGCCCAGTTCGTTGACCGCGCCGAAGCGGTTCTTGAAGGCGCGCAGCAGGCGGAACCGGCTGCCGCTCTCGCCTTCGAAGTACAGCACCGCATCGACCATGTGCTCGAGCACGCGCGGGCCGGCGATGCCGCCTTCCTTGGTCACGTGACCGACCAGGAACACGGCGGTGCCGGTTTCCTTGGCGAAGCGCACCAGCCGTGCGGCGCTCTCGCGCACCTGGCTGACCGAGCCGGGCGCGGCGGTAAGCGATTCGGTCCACAGTGTCTGTACCGAGTCGGCCACGATCAGCCGCGGCTTGGCCACGCTGGCATGCTGGAGGATCGCCTCCACCTGGGTTTCGGCCAGCGCGTTGACGTTGTCCAGCGGCAGGTCCAGCCGCACCGCACGGCCGGCCACCTGCGACAGCGATTCCTCACCGGTGATGTACAGCACCGGCAGCGACGCGGCCATCTTCGCCACGGCCTGCAACAGCAGGGTGGACTTGCCGATGCCCGGATCGCCACCGACCAGCACCACCGCACCTTCGACCAGGCCACCGCCGAGCACGCGGTCGAACTCACCGATGCCCGTGCTCACCCGCAGGTGTTCGGTCTGCTGCACGTCCTTGAGCGCCATGATCTTCGGCGCATCGACCTTGCCGGCCCAGCCGGAGCGCCGCGACGCCGGCGACGCCTTGGTGGGCGTGGCGCTTTCCAGCGTGATCTCGCTCAGCGTGTTCCAGACGCCGCACTCGGTGCATTGGCCCTGCCACTTGCTGTATTCGGCGCCGCATTCACTGCAGACGTAAGCGGTGAGTCGCTTGGCCATGTCCACTTCCACATCATCAATTGTCAGGCAGGATAGCCGAGCCGCGTCGCAGCAACCGAGACGCCGGGCGGGCGGGCTCAAGTTTCCGGCCCCGAGGCCGATACTCCGGCGGGCCACTGCCCCTCCTTTCCATTTTTCCAGGCTTTTCCATGACCGGCACCTACAGCCAGAGTCTTGTCGTGTTCTCGCTGCTGGTTGCCATCCTCGCCTCGTACACCGCGCTGGACATGGCCGGCCGCCTGGCCACCACCCGCGGCCGGGTGGCACGCTGGTGGCTGGCCGGTGGTGCCGGTGCGATGGGGCTGGGCATCTGGTCGATGCACTTCATCGGCATGCTCGCCTTCCACCTGCCGATCCCGGTCGGCTACGACCTGGCCATTACCCTGTATTCGCTGGCCGTCTCGGTCGGGGCTTCGGCCTATGCGCTGTGGCTGGTCTCACGCGCGGAGCTGCCGTGGTCGAGGTTGTGCGCCGGCGCGGTGCTGATGGGCCTGGGGATCGCAGCCATGCATTACCTGGGCATGGCCGCGCTGGAGATGCAGCCGGGCATCGACTACGACCCGCTGTGGTTTGCCGCCTCGATCCTGATCGCCATCGGCGCGGCCGGTGCGGCGCTGTGGATCGCCTTCCGCCTGCGCCTGGAACAGCGCCGCCCGTTCGTGCTGCGCGGGCTGGCCTCGCTGGTGATGGGCCTGGCGATCGTCGGCATGCACTACACCGGCATGGGCGCGGCCCACTTCCCCGAGGGCGCGATGTGTGGCGCGGCGTATGGCGAGGGCATCGAGACCAAGTGGCTGGCGGTGCTGGTGATCGTCACGACGCTGGCGACCCTGGGGATCGCACTGATCGCATCGGTGTTCGACCGCCAGATGCGCACCCGCACCGGCCTGCTCGCCGATTCGCTGGCCCAGGCCAACGAGAAGCTGATGCAGGCCGCCCTGCATGATCCGCTGACCCAGCTGCCCAACCGGATGCTGCTGCAGGACCGCATCGAGCAGGCGATCGAGAAGGCGCAGCGCCGGCAGTTCAGCTTCGCGGTGATGTTCTGCGACCTGGACGGCTTCAAGGCGATCAACGATGCCTACGGCCACCAGCTTGGTGACCAACTGCTGATCCAGGTCAGCAAGCGGATCACCGCGCTGCTGCGCGCGCAGGACACCTTCGCGCGACTGGGGGGCGATGAGTTCGTCATCGTGTTCCAGGTGGAGGATCCGGAAGATGCGGCCGTGGTCGCCGAACGGATCATCGCCAGCGTGGCCGAGCCGTTCGAGATCGATGCCTTGGAACTGCAGGTCAGTGCCAGCCTGGGCATCGCGCTGTACCCGGCCGACGCCACCACCGAACGCGACCTGATGGCCCACGCCGATGCGGCGATGTACCACACCAAGGATTCGGGCCGGAACGGCTATACCTTCTTCACCCAGTCGCTCAACGTGAGCGCGAACCGCCAGCTGAAGCTGCTGCAGGAACTGCGCAAGGCGGTCAGCCGCGGCGAGCTGGTGCTGCATTACCAGCCCAAGTTCCAGGCCAGCGGGACATCGCCGATCGGGGCCGAGGCGCTGGTGCGCTGGCAACATCCCGAGCTGGGCCTGTTGTCACCGGACGCGTTCATTCCGATCGCCGAACGCAGCGGCCTGATCCTCTCCATCGGTGACTGGGTGCTGGACCAGGCCTGCGCGCAGCTGCGCCACTGGCACGACGCCGGCCACCCGGACTGGACCATGGCGGTGAACCTCTCACCGCTGCAGTTCGGGTCGAGCACGCTGCTGGAGACTGTGCGCCGCACGCTGGACAAACACGGGCTGGACCCGAAGCGGCTGACCCTGGAGGTCACCGAGACCACCGCGATGCGCGATGTGGAAGCCAGCCTGCTGATCCTGCACGGGCTGACCGCGATGGGCGTGAACATCTCCATCGACGACTTCGGCACCGGCTACTCCAGCCTGCTGTATCTCAAGCGCATGCCGGCCACCGAGCTGAAGATCGACCGCGCCTTCGTGCACGACCTGGAAGACAACGCCGAAGACGCGGCGATCGTTTCCTCGATCATCGCATTGGGCCGGTCCCTGCAGCTGCAGATCGTCGCCGAGGGCGTGGAAACGGCCGGGCAACGCCAGTACCTGAGCGACATGGGCTGCGACCAGCTGCAGGGGTATCACCTCGGGCGGCCGGTCGACGCCGCCGAGTTCATGCGGCTGGCGAAAGTGGCGTAACGCGCGGAGAGCAGCCCGTTGCCGGGCACCAGTAGTCTGGACACGCTGGGCCGCGCTGCGCTTGTGGGCGAAATAAAGGAGGAGGTGGCGGCCGCAGGCCGCCGCCGGGGGACATTCGCCGGCAAGCGCAGCGTGGCCCAGCGCTCGACCCTCCCCATCGGCCGCGTGTGGAACGGCCACCCCACTGAACAACGTTCGCTGCGTCGCCATGCGCGCCAAACAGAAAGGCCGCCCGAGGGCGGCCTTTCCGTGTGTGGCAACGTCGCGAAGACGTCAGTGCATCATGTGCACGTTCATGTTGTGCATGACCCACAGCGAACCGGCGACGATGATGCCGATCACCACGACGGTGAAGGCCGCCGCGCTGACGTTCCAGCGCTGTTCCGAGGAGCGGTCCAGGTGCAGGAAGAACACCAGGTGCACCAGGATCTGCAGCACCGCCGCAACGACGATGATGACGCCGGTGGTGAAGCGCGGCAGGTCGCCATGCATGACCGCCCAGAACGGGATGATGGTCAGCACCGCGGCCAGCAGGAAGCCGATCAGGTAGGACTTGACGCTGCCGTGGCTTTCGCCGGCGGCACCGTGGCCATGATCGTGTGCGTGATTGTCATGTGCGGCCATTACAGCGCTCCATTCAGATAGACGACGGAGAACACGCCGATCCAGATCAGATCCAGGAAGTGCCAGAACAGGCTCAGGCACGCCATGCGGGTCTTGTTGGTCTGGGTCAGGCCGTTCTGCTTGATCTGGATGAACATGATCAGCAGCCACAGCAGACCCGCGCTCACGTGCAGACCGTGGGTACCGACCAGCGCGAAGAACGCCGACAGGAACGCACTGTGGTCCGGACCATAGCCCTGATGGATCAGGTGGTTGAACTCCCACACTTCCATGCACATGAAGCCAAAGCCCAGCAGCCAGGTCAGGGCCAGCCATGCATACATCTGGCCCACCTTCTGCTTGTGCATGGCGATCATGCCCAGGCCGAAGGTCAGCGAGGAGACCAGCAGCAGCGTGGTTTCCCAGGCGACGAAGGACAGTTCGAACAGGTCCTTCGGGCCGGGGCCACCGTCGGTGCCGCCGGACAGCACGATGTAGGTCGCAAACAGGGTGGCGAAGATGAGGCAATCGCTCATCAGGTACACCCAGAAACCGAAGACGGTATTGCCGCCGGTGTCGTGGTGCTCGTGGTCGTCATGGCCGTGGGCCGCCGCGTGCGCGGCGTGCCCATGGTTCATGGTGTTGGGGATAGTGGTGCTCATGCCTTCAGCTCCGATTTCACCAGGCCCTGCGCCACGAGGTGGCGACGGTGCTCATTTTCGATCCGCTCCACTTCCGCGGCCGGCACGTAGTAATCCACGTCCTTGTCGAAGGTGCGCCAGATGAAGGTGCCGATCATGCCGACCAGACCCACGATGGCCAGCCACCAGATGTGCCAGATCATCGCAAAGCCGAACACCAGGCTGAAGGCGCCGATCACCACACCGGTGCCGGTATTGCGCGGCATGTGGATGTCGGTGTACTTGGCCGGGCGTTCCCACGCCTCACCACGCTGCTTGCGCTCCCAGAACTCGTCCAGTTCGGTGACACGCGGCAGCGAGCCGAAGTTGTAGAACGACGGCGGCGAAGAGGTTTCCCACTCCAGCGTACGGGCGTCCCATGGGTCGCCGGTCAGGTCGGCGGTCTTCTTGCGGTCGCGGATCGACACGGCGATCTGGATGATCTGGCACAGGATGCCGGCACCGATGATGAAGGCACCGCACATGGCGATGATCAGCAGCGGCTGGTATTCCATGTTCGGGTAGCTCTGCATGCGGCGGGTCATGCCCATGAAGCCCAGGATGTACAGCGGCATGAACGCGACATAGAAGCCGATGAACCAGCACCAGAACGCGCGCTTGCCCCAGGTTTCATTGAGGCGGAAGCCGAACATCTTCGGCCACCAGTAGGTGATGCCGGCGAACATGCCGAACACCACGCCGCCGATGATGACGTTGTGGAAGTGGGCGATCAGGAACAGGCTGTTGTGCAGCACGAAATCGATGGCCGGGATCGCCAGCATCACGCCGGTCATGCCGCCGATGGTGAAGGTGACCATGAAGCCGATCGTCCACAGCACCGGGGTCGTGAACTGCACGCGACCGCGGAACATGGTGAACAGCCAGTTGAAGATCTTCACGCCGGTCGGGATCGAGATGATCATCGTCGTGATGCCGAAGAAGGCATTGACGTTGGCACCCGAGCCCATGGTGAAGAAGTGGTGCAGCCACACGATGAACGACAGCACGCCGATGCAGGCGGTGGCGTAGACCATGCCCTTGTAGCCGAACAGCGCCTTGCGCGAGAACGTGGCGATGACCTCGGAGAACACGCCGAAGGCCGGCAGGACCAGGATATAGACTTCCGGGTGACCCCAGATCCAGATCAGGTTGATGTACAGCATGGCGTTGCCGCCACCATCGTTGGTGAAGAAGTGCGTGCCCAGGTAACGGTCCAGGGTCAGCAGCACCAGGGTGATGGTCAGCACCGGGAAGGCGGCGATGATCAGCACGTTGGTGACCAGCGCGGTCCAGGTGAACACCGGCATCTGCATCAGCTTCATGCCGGGGGTACGCATCTTCAGGATGGTAATGAAGAAGTTGATGCCGCTCAGTGTGGTACCCAGGCCTGCTACCTGCAGGCCCCAGATGTAGTAATCGACACCTACCCCTGGACTGTATTCCTTGCCTGACAACGGCGGGAAGGCCAGCCAGCCGGTCTGCGCGAACTCACCAACACCCAGCGAGATCATCACCAGGCCCGCGCCCGCCACGAACAGCCAGAAGCTGAGCGAGTTGACGAACGGGAAGGCCACGTCGCGTGCGCCGATCTGCAGCGGCACGACAACGTTCATCAGGCCGGTGATCAGCGGCATCGCCACGAAGAAGATCATGATCACGCCGTGGGCGGTGAAGATCTGGTCGTAGTGATGGGGAGGCAGGACGCCCTCGTTGCCGCCAGCGGCCATGGCCTGCTGGACGCGCATCATGATCGCGTCGGCGAAGCCGCGCAGCAGCATGACGAAGGCGACGATGAGGTACATCACGCCGATCTTCTTGTGGTCTACCGAGGTGAACCACTCTTTCCAGAGATAGCCCCACAGCTTGAACTTGGTGATCAGGGCCAGCACGAGCAGGCCACCGATCCCCGCGCCGATCAGCGTGGTGATGATGATCGGATCGTGCGGGATGTCGGCAAAGGTCAGTTTACCCAACAGATTCATGGTCATTCTCCCGAGCCGTCGTGACCGGCGTGACCGGCTGCGGCGTGCTCGTCTGCAGTGTGTGCGGCGTCCGCGGCAGCGGGCTGGTCGGCATGGACCGGCAGCTTCGCTTCGTCGTGGGCTCCGCTCATGGCCTGCATGTCGTGGCCTTCATGGCTTTCGCCCTCGGCGCCGTCATGCTTCATGGCCTTGTGGTCGTGCTTCATGCCGTAGTGCTGGTTGTCGCCCATGTGCTTGGCGATGACCCAGTCGAACAGGCCGGCCTCGGTGGTGCCGTAATAGGTCACCGGGTGCCAGTCGTGGTTCTTCTCGGCAACCAGCGCAGCGAAGGCGGTCTTGTCCAGGGTCGCGCTTTGGGCACGCACCTTGGTCAGCCACTGCTGGTACTCCGCCTCGGTCACCGAGTGCGCGGAGAAATGCATCTTGCTGAAGCCCGCGCCGCTGTAGTGCGAGGACATGCCCGGGAACTCACCGGTCTCGTTGGCGATCAGGTGGAGTTTGGTCTCCATGGCCGTCATCGAGTAGATCATGCTGCCCAGGTGCGGGATGAAGAACGCATTCATCACCGAATCGGACGTGATCTTGAAGTTCAGCGGGGTATCGACCGGGAAGGTGATCTCGTTGACGGTGGCAATGTTCTCTTCGGGATAGATGAAGAGCCACTTCCAGTCCAGCGAGATGGCTTCGATCACCACCGGCTTCTTGTCCGAGTCCAGCGGACGGTACGGATCCAGCGCGTGCGAGGAACGCCAGGTCAGCACGGCCAGCACCAGCACGATCATGCACGGGATCGACCAGACCACCACTTCGATGGCCGTGGAGTGCGACCACTTCGGCTCATAACGGGCCTTGGTATTGGTCGCACGGTACTTCCACGCGAAGGTGAGGGTCATGATGATGACCGGCACGACAACCAGCAGCATCAGCACGGTCGCCGTGATGAGCAGGGTCTTCTCGTCGTGGCCGATCTGGCCCTTGGGGTTGAGGATGGCCGAGTTGCAGCCCGTCAGGAACACGGACAACGCAAACAGCAGGCCCGGACGCAGGAAGCGTCCAAGGGGTTTCAACGGAATCATCGGTCGATCCAATTGCGTAGGGAATGCCAGTTCAAGCCCGCCTCCGTCCCAGCCAAAGCCGGTGGTGCCGGTCCAGGGGGACAGGCACGGAGGACGATCATGTCAGCCTTCCAATTTTAGGCCGTCACGCATCATTTAAGAAAGGCATTGACAATGATCCAGCGCAGGAAAGGCCTGTTTTGGGCTGCGACACGTTGTCGCAGTGCCGGGCAATGACCCGATTCGGCAACATTCCGGCCCTTGTATAGACATGAACGGGTCAGTTCCGGGGCTGGCCAGCGCGGACCCGGTTGCAGTGTCCCGGCGGGTGCTGCGCAATGGCCGGCGGGCGGCCACGGTACACGCACCGACGCCCCACGTCACCCGCGGCGCCGTTCAGGCCGCCCGCACCCGATTCGCGCACGTCGCCCCACTGGCGAAGTCCGCCAGGTTGCGCAGCGTGATGTCGGAAATCTCCTGCAGCGCCTCGACCGTGAAGAAGCCCTGGTGCCCGGTCACCAGCACGTTGGGGAAGGTCATCAGGCGCTGGAAGGCGTCATCGTCGATGATCTCGCCGGAGCGGTCCTGGAAGAACAGCCCACTCTCCTGCTCGTACACATCGATGGCCAGATGCCCCAGGCGCCGTGACTTAAGCGCGCGGATCACCGCATGGGTGTCCACCAGCCCGCCGCGCGAGGTATTGACCAGCATCGCCCCGGGCTTCATTGCGGCCAGTGAGGCGTCGTCGATCAGGTGATGGGTCTCCGGCGTCAGCGGGCAGTGCAGCGAGACGATGTCTGATCGGGCCAGCAGGTCCTCCAGCGCGACCGATGCGCCAACGGCGGCGAACCCGGGCGATGGATACGGATCGTGGCCCAGCACGGTACAGCCCATGCCCTTGAAGATGCGGGCGGTGGCCAGGCCGATCTGGCCGGTGCCGACGATGCCCACGGTCTTGCCGTGCAGGGTGCGGCCGAGCAACCCATCGAGCATGAAGTTGCCCTCGCGCACCCGGTTGTAGGCGCGGTGGGTCTGCCGGTTGAGCGTCATCACCATGGCCAGGGCATGCTCTGCCACGGCTTCGGGGGAGTAAGCCGGCACGCGTGCCACGAACAGGCCCAACTGCTCCGCCGCGGCCAGGTCGACATTGTTGAAGCCCGCACAGCGCAGCAGGATCGCGCGCACCCCCTGTGCATGCAGCGCCTGCAGGACCGGGACGTCCAACCGGTCGTTCACGAACACACAGACTGCCTCGCAATCCTGCGCCAGCGCCGCGGTATGCAGATCCAGCGCGGCATCGAAGTACAGAAACTCAAACGGCTGGCCTGCCCCGCGGCGTTGCTTGGCCTCATCGAGAAACTGCTGGTCGTACGGGCGGGCGCTGAATACTGCGATCTTCATGAGGCGATCCCCGGGAGTTCGAGCATCACGATACCGCAGTACACTCCGGCCAACTGCCTGGAGCCTGCCGTGTCCTTGACTGCCCGCCTTCTCCGCTGGACCGCCACGCCGATGGCCCGGCGCGGCCTGTTCGTGCTCACGTGCGCGGCCGTGATCGTGATGGCCTGCAATCCATTGCTGGCGCCCTTGCTGCCCGTGGTGGATGCGCTGGGGCTGGATGTCCTGGTGCTTCTCATGGGTGCGCAGGCGATGGCACTGCTGCCATGGGTGCGGCTGCATGCCCGTCGTATCGCGCGCATCACCCTGCGTTTGCTGCTGGGTACCCTCGCCGGTGCCATCGCCAGTTTCATCGGCGGCTATCTGCGGCAACTGGTATTCGCCATGGCCACGCGTTGGACCCACGCGCGCCCGTGACCTAGTATTCGGCCCTTGCAAGACGCCATGGGTGGATGTGCGTGGAAAGTTTCGAGCGGTTCAACGGGCGCCGTAGTGGTGAGGGCAAGGCGGTCGCGATCCTGTCACACGGCTTTGGTACCGATCAGACCGCATGGAATGCATTGCGCCCGTGGTTTGAAGCGCGCTATGACGTGATCTCCTTCGATCTTGCCGGCTGTGGCCCGCAAGGTGCGCAGACTTACGATTTCGAACGCCATGGTTCGCTGTTCGGCTACGCCGACGATCTGCTCGACATCCTGGATGAGCTCGACGTGCACAACTGCACCTACGTCGGCCATTCGATGAGCGGCATGATCGGCGCGGCCGCTGCGGTGGCACGGCCGGAGCTGTTCGAGCGGCTGGTCATCATCGGTGCGTCGCCGCGTTATCTCGACGATGACGGCTACACCGGCGGTTTCAAACCGCAGGACCTGGAGCAACTGTTCGAGAGCATGCGCGCCAACTACCAGGCCTGGATCGCCGGCTTCGCCCCGATGGTCGTCGGCGTGGAAGACAGCGCGGTCGTTGCCGATTTCTCCAACACCCTGTTCCAGATGCGCCCGGACATCGCGCTCAATACCTCGCGCACGATCTTCACCTCAGATCTGCGCAGCCTGGCCGCGCGGGTTTCCACGCCGGTCCACCTGATCCAGACCGCGCACGATGTGGCGGTACCGGTCGCGGTCGGCCACTGGCTGGCCAACGCGATCGATGGCGCCACCCTGGATGTGATCGATGCTTCCGGTCACCTCCCGCACATGACGGCACCCGATGACGTCATGCGCATTCTCGAACAGCGCCTGGCAGGCCCCACGCGGTGACGACCTCCGATAGTGAAGCGCTTGCCGCGCTGTGCCAGTTCGCCCGTCTCGCCTCCCACGCCGACCTGGTGATGGCAGTGGAGGTGGACGCCGGCGGGAGGGCGACCTGGGCTGTCTCGGCCCCGGCACTGCCCTCGCCGAGCTTCAACCTGGCGCGCAGCGGCATCCTCGAGGCGCGCTGGAGCGGCGAGGCCATGGACGCAGCGGACTTCCGGCTGCCGACGGCGATCATCCATGCCCTGGAAGGCCGCCCCGCCAGCCTGCTGTACGTTCCGGCCCCCTCCCACGGCGCGCCGCTGAGTGGCCTGCTGCTGCTCTGGCGAAGCGTCCCTGCCCCGGCAACCTTGACGGCACAGGTGCCACTGCTGGCCACGAGCGTGGCCCGGCTGCTGTCCGCACGGCGCGAAGCCGCGCGCGGCACGATCGTCCGCAATCAATTCCTCGATCTGTTTGAAAGCGTGCCGGCGGGCATCGTGCTGATCGACGGGGATGGCATCGGTGCGGCGGTCAACGAGCACGCTGCGGAGCTGCTGGGCTGCACGGCTGGCAATCACCGGGCGGCGGATCTGGCCGGCCCGATGCGCGCCCTGCGCCAACGCTGCGACAACCACGCCGAGCTGGAACTGGCCTACAGCGCCCAGATGAACAACGATCAGTTCGCCGCCAAGCAGAACTGGACCCTGGGCGAGCGCACATTCGAAGTGGACACCCATCCGGTACGCGGCAACGGCGCACACGGGCGCATCTGGCTGTTCACCGATGTCACCGCGGACCTGCTGATGGCCGCCGAGCTGCGCCGCCTGGCGTCCTCGGATCCGTTGACCGGCGTCCCCAATCGACGCCATTTCGAAGAATGCTCGGCCCAGATCATCGCCGCCCGCGAAGCCAACGGCCGCGCGGTGGCGGTGCTGATGGTGGACGTGGACCACTTCAAGAAGATCAACGATACCTACGGCCATCCGGTCGGCGATGAAGTCCTCAAAGTAGTCGCCAAGCGCTGCCGCGACGCCCTGCGGGAGCGCGATCTGTTCGCCCGCTTCGGCGGCGAAGAGTTCATCGCCCTGCTGGCGGCCTCGGCCGTCGATGAGATTCCCGCCGCCGCCGAGCGACTGCGCAGTGCGGTGGCCGCTGAGCCGATCCTCGTGGGCAGCGAGCGCGTTGCCGTCTCCGTCAGCGTCGGGGGCGCGATCGGCGAGGCGTTGCCGGGTGGCGACCAGCGGCTGCTGGAGGCGCTGATCGCCCGGGCGGATGAGGCGCTGTATGACGCCAAGACCAGCGGGCGTAACCGGGTCCGGATGGCGGTCCTGCAGCCTGAGCTGATCGACCTCTGAGCCAAGCGGGCGCCTCTGGGCCCCCCGCCCCCTCCCTGGGCGCGCCTGAACCCATCAGCCACGTCCCGCGGGCCCATTGGGGGTCTGTGCACGGGCACTTGTCGGCGCGAACCTAACACTGTTAGATTCGCCCCCTAACAACGTTAGGCCAGAGCACAGTGCGCCAACCCATCGCGCGGGAAGACATCGTCAAGGCGGCCTTCCGGATCCTCGACGAGGCCGGCCTGGAGGGCATTACCCTGCGCAAAGTGGCCTGCTCGCTGGGCATCCGGGCGCCGTCGCTCTACTGGCACTTCAAGAGCAAACAGGCGCTGATCGACGCCATGGCCGACGCCATGATCTGCGACGTGGCTCGCGTGATTCCCGACGGACAGCCATGGCGGCAGACGCTGCTGCAGATCGGGCGTGAGTTCCGCCTGGCGTTCAAAGCGCGCCGCGATGGTGCGCGGGTGTATGCGGGCACCTTCCTGGCCACCGAGAACGTGCTGCGGGTAGGTGAGGCCAGCATCGCCGCGCTGATGGGCGCCGGCGCGCCGGCACGCTTTGCCGCGACCGCGGCGATGGACCTGGTGTACTACACGATGGGCTTCGTGATCGAGGAGCAGTCCTGGCCCGGCGACGGCAGCATGGAAGCGCTGGGTGAGGCCTTCATGGCGCTGGCCGAGGCGCGCTTCCCCCATTGCTGGCAGGCCCGTGATGCATGGAGCGAGGTCGATTTCGACGCCCGCTTCGAGCAGGGGCTGGGCCTGATGCTCGATGGCATCGAACTCCGCCTGTCCCGCGAATCCTGATATCCCGATTCCTTTCTTTTCCCGCTGTTCCGACCCGGAAAGCCTCTCGATGCGTGCACCCTACCTCCGCAGTTTTTCCCTGATCCTGGCTGTCGCGCTGCTGTCCGCCTGCGGCGGCAAGGACGACAAGGCCGCGGCCGACGCCACGGCCGCCAGCTCCGCGCTGCCGGTCTCGCTGGCGCCCGCGCAGCCGCAGACCATGGCCCGCACGGTGCTGGTCTCCGGGCCGGTGACCGCCTATGAAGAAATGCAGTTGGGCGTGGAGATCAGTGGCCAGCGCGTGACCGCGTTGCTGGTGGACGTGGGGCAATGGGTCAAGCAGGGCCAGGTGCTGCTGCAGGTGGACCACCGCACCCTGGACAGCGAGCTGGCGCAGGCCGACGCCTCGTTGCGACAGGCGCAGGCCTCGCAGGAACTGGCCCGCATGAACTACGAGCGCAGCGCCAAGCTGGCCGCCCAGCAGCTGATCAGCGAAAGCAGCCTGGATGAGCTGCGCGCCTCACGCATCAATGCCGAAGCGCAGACCTCCACCGCACGTGCTGCGCGCGACGCGGCCAAGCTGCGCCGCGATTTCGCCGACCTGCGCGCACCCGCCGACGGCCTGATTTCCAAGCGCCTGGTGCAGCCGGGCCAGGTGGTCTCCGCCGGTACCGAATTGCTGCGCCTGATCCGCGATGGCCGCCTGGAGTGGCGTGCGGAGCTGCCGGAAAACCAGCTGGCCGATGTCGCCGTCGGCAACACGGTTGAGCTGCCGTACGGCGGCCAGGTGGTCAGTGGCCGCATCCGCGCGGTCACCCCGGGTGTCGATGGGCAGACCCGCACCGGCACGATCTACGCCGACCTGCCAACCCCCGGCCCGCTCAAGCAGGGCATCTACGTGGATGGCCGCATCGTCACCGGCGACGGCCCGGTGCTGACCATCCCGACCGCGGCGATCGTGCAGCGCGACGGCCACAACTATGTGTTCACCGTGAACGACAAGCAGCAGGCCACCCGCCACCGCATCAGCACCGGCCAGGCCGTGCAGGGCCGCACTGCGATCCTTGAAGGCCTGAAGGCCGGTGACCAGGTCGTGGTGGATGGCGCCGGCTTCCTCGGTGAGGGCGACCGCGTGCGTGTGGTCGCTGCGACCAAGGCCGCCGCACGATGAACATCTCCGCCTGGGCGATCAAACGCCCGTTGCCTGCGCTGCTGATCTTCTTCGTGCTGTGCGTGGCCGGCCTGTGGGGTTTCCATCAGTTGCCGGTGGCGCGCTTCCCGGACATCGCCTTCCCGATGACCACCGTCACCGTCACCCAGCCCGGCGCCTCGCCCAGCCAGCTGGAGGCCGAGGTGACCCGCAAGGTCGAGGACTCGGTGGCGACGGTGAACAACGTCAAGCGCGTGATGTCTTCGGTCAGCGAAGGCGTCAGCACCACCACCATCGAGTTCCAGCTGGAAGCCGATCTGGCCACCGCGCTGGACGACACCCGCGACGCGGTCACCCGCATCCGCACCGATCTGCCGCAGGACATCCAGGAGCCGGTGATCTCCAAGGTCGACATCGGCGGTTCGCTGATGACCTATGCGCTGGTCGCCCCGCACATGACCACCGATGAGGCCAGCTGGTTCGTCGACCGTGATATCTCGCGTGCGATGTACGGCGTACCCGGTGTCGCACGCGTCACCCGCGTGGGCGGCGTGCAGCGCCAGGTCCGGGTGGATCTGGATCCCAATGCGCTGATCGCGATGGGCATCACCGCCGGCGACGTCTCCCAACAGTTGGCCCGCATCCAGGTCGAGCGTGCCGGCGGCAAGACCGAGGTCGAAGGCGCGCAGCAGACCATCCGCACGCTGGGTACTGTCGGTGACGCACAGGCGTTGCGTGACTACTCCATCGCCCTGCCGGACGGGCGCGCGGTGCGGCTCTCCACGCTGGCCACCGTGACCGACGGCGCCGCTGACCCCACCGAGGCCGCCCTGCTGGATGGCAAGGGCGTGGTGGCCTTCTCGATGTCGCGTACGCGCGGCTCCAGCGAGGTCAAGGTGGAGGCCGGCGTGCATGACGCGCTGGACAAGATCAAGGCCGAGCATCCGGGCATCGACTTCCGCCTGGTCACCACGGCGATCGACGAGACCCACCGCTCCTACGATTCCTCGATGACCATGCTCTGGGAGGGCGCGCTGCTGGCCCTGCTGGTGGTGTGGCTGTTCCTGCGCGATTGGCGGGCGACGTGGGTGTCGGCGCTGGCGCTGCCGCTGTCGATCATTCCGACGTTCGCGGTGATGTACTTCTTCGGGTTCACCCTCAACATCATCACGCTGCTGGCGCTCTCCGTCGTGGTCGGCATCCTGGTGGACGATGCGATCGTGGAGATCGAGAACATCGTGCGCCACCTGCGCATGGGCAAGCCGCCGCTGGAAGCCGCGCGCGAGGCCGCCGGCGAGATCGGCAACGCGGTAATCGCCACCTCGCTGACCCTGGCCGCCGTGTTCGTGCCGGTCGCCTTCATGCCGGGCATCGCCGGCAAGTTCTTCCGCGAATTCGGCTGGACCGCCGCCACCGCCGTGCTGTTCTCTTTGCTGGTGGCCCGCCTGCTCACCCCGATGATGGCCGCCTACCTGCTCAAGCCACATGGCGAGGAGAAGCCGGAATCCAAGCTGATGACGTGGTACCTGGGCTGGGTGGACGCCGCGCTGCGCCATCGTGGCCGCACCCTGTGGATCGCCACCGGCCTGTTCGTGGCCTCGCTGGCGCTGGTGCCCTTCATCCCGGCCACCTTCATTCCACAGTCCGATCTGGGCCGCAGCAACCTCAATCTCGAGCTGCCGCCGGGCACCCGCCTGCAGGAGACCGTGGCGGTCGCCGAGCATGCGCGCGGCCTGCTCAAGGACATGCCCGAGCTCAAGCAGGTCTACACCGCCGTCGGCAGCGTGCTGGACCTGGGCGACCCCGGCGCGACCGGCATCGGCGAACCGCGCAAGGCCACCCTGGTCCTTGATTGGGGCAACGCCGACGGACGGGACCGCGACCAGCGCGTGCTGGAGCGTGAGGCCCGCGAGCGCCTGGCCGACCTGCCCGGCGTGCGGGTCAGCTATGTCAGCTCCGAGCCCGGCAACCTGCTGCAGCTGGTGCTCTCCGGTGACGACCCGCAGCGCCTGCAGGATGCCGCCACTGCGCTGGAGCGCGACCTGCGCGGTATCCAGGGCCTGGGCAGCGTCACCTCCACGGCCTCGCTGCTGCGCCCGGAACTCCAGATCGTGCCGAACCCCGCCCGCGCCGCCGACCTGGGCGTGGCGACGGCCGATATCGCCGAGGCCGCCCGCATCGCCACGGCTGGCGATTACGAACAGCGCCTGGCCAAGCTCAACCTGCCCGACCGGCAGGTGCCGATCCGGGTCGGCTTCGCCGAAGCCACGCTCGCCAATCCGGGCCTGATCAGCCAGCTGCGCGTGCCCGGCCGCAATGGCCCGGTACCGCTGGCGGCCGTGGCTGACATCCAGCAAGGCAGTGGCCCTTCGCAGATCTCACGCTACCAGCGCCAGCGCAACGTGACCCTCACGGCCGAACTCAACGGCCGCCCACTGGGCGATGTGATGACCGAAGTGCAGGCCCTGCCGAGCGTCAAGCAGTTGCCGCCGGGCGTCACCTTCCTCAACACCGGCGATGCGGAAGTGTTCGTCGAGCTGTTCATCGGTTTCATGCTGGCCATGGCGGCCGGGTTGATCTGCATCTACATGGTGCTGTTGCTGCTGTTCAACCATGCGCTGATGCCGATCACCATCCTCGCCGCGGTGCCGCTGTGTGCCGGTGGCGCGTTCGGCGCGCTGCTGATCACCCAGAACATGCTCTCGCTACCGGCGCTGATCGGGCTGCTGATGCTGATCGGCATCGCCACCAAGAACTCCATCCTGCTGGTGGACTACGCGGTGATGGCCGAAGACGAACACGGCATGAGCCAGCACGACGCACTGATCGATGCCTGCCGCAAACGTGCACAGCCGATCATCATGACCACGCTGGCGATGGGCGCAGGCATGATGCCGATCGCGCTGGGCTTTGCCGGCGATTCCAGCTTCCGTGCACCGATGGCGATCGCCGTGATCGGTGGCCTGATCACCTCCACGCTGTTGAGCCTGATCGTGATTCCGGCGGCCTTCACCGTGGTGGATGATGCGGGGGATTGGCTGTCACGGAAGTTCCGGCGGCGGCCTTCGCATCCGGCGGGGAGTGGTGCGGAGTGAGGTGACTGGCTGCTTCGCCACAAACAAGTAAGCCCCGGCCAACGCCGGGGCTTTTTGCTGCATCTGGCGTGTCCGGAGCAGAAAATTGAGCCTGCTGCCAAGCTGACGCTGGCTGCATCACCTGCTGCATAGATACGGTTGCACTTCAAAATACAGCATGTACAGATGCGCCATTCGCCATCAAAGTCTCATCGACAAACTTATGGCAAGGCACTTACGAGCATTTCAACGGCGCAGCTCATCTGTGATGTCAGACAGAAATCTTTGCAACCCAACCGGATCGTCTTCTCCAGGGTCAAGGCAGACCGCAGGCAAGCAAAGTCGCGCGCTGCGGTAGCCTTGGTGACGGCGTCAGGGCCAGTGACACGCCCGCGCCACCATCGCTCCATTGTGGGCACGTCAATTTCGATGATCTGCCGGCGCAACAGCCACGGGAACACGGATCGGATGCGATCCGGGTACTGACGACCACCCTTGAGCTCAGCCACAGCCCAAGGCTCGAAGTGATCATTGAGAAGCGTCTCGAGGGTGCAACTGGTGGGCTTGGTCTTCGCAAGCGCGGGCAACCCGGACTGAACGTACTCAGCGACAGCCTGCCGAGCTTGATCGCGGGCTTGATCAAGTGACAGATGCTCGACCGACCCCAAGGTACGACGCTTACCGTGCGCCCAGGTCACGATCCAAGCCTTGTGCCCTGACGGCTGCACACGCAGGATCAGGCCGCGAACCTGAGCATCCCTGAGCTCGTAGGGGCGCTCTCGGGGGGCTGCTGTAAGAACGATGCGCTTGGTGAGGGTGGATGACATCGGGCGGAGAGTCCGTAAGTGGCGGTAGAGCCAACTTAGGACAGGATGCGAGGCGGTGTTTGGATGCGGATCGTCCGCGACCAAGAAATCCGTGCTCCCTCAATCGTCGCGGGAAAATGCAAACCAAGGCACATCCTTAGAACGCCGCCACAATCTTGCTGGATCCATCCGGCCCAAATCAGTACATCGCAGCCCCATATCTAAGCGCTTCGGTGCGGGAAAAACACACGCCGCGGCCGGAAGATCCTAAGCAGCATACGCCGGAACGCAAGACACATGCACTCAACCTTGCCTATCCTAAAAAAAGTAAAACCCAGGTCACGCCCTTCGAATTCAAACATCCTCCCTTCAGAAACTTCCCAAACGTCACGTATCGAAAAATACGTCCTGAATAATCCCATCTCAATAGTCGATACGAAATGTGCGCTCATACGATCCGAAAGTACCCACCGCACGCGATCAACCGCAGTCGCAACATTCGATGACTTGATGAAGAACGTCGCTTGAAATCCGCCAACATCAGCCCCGAGGCCTGACGCTCGAACAAATACCCCTTCAACCATGAATTCATAGAATCTCACGAGCCTATCTCCCCTTGCTCAGCCCTTGATCCAGCCTTTTAGAATCAAGCCTTCCGTCAACTCGAAAATAGCCCTGAAATCCGCCATCCTTCCCCATCTTTACACCGGACATAGGCAGGCCAGTCTTCTCGCTGATCGCACCCATAGTGCCATTCCATCTTGCAATATCAGACTGCTCAGCAGGTCTAGGAATTGGGTCAGGGATGTACTCTGCCGAATCAGCAACTTGCTCAAGCGTACCAGCCAGAGCTAGTGCGCCGACGCTGACCTTACCCCAGAAGGAGTGCCCCCTTACGCTCTCTGTCTGGTAATGAGGAAGTCCTTTGCCGCCCCCCTCTAGTTCATGGCCCACATGTTTGAGCTGACCCTCCGCCCCGTGTGCGGACGTCTCAATCTGCCTCGCTACTTGTCTTCTGTCCGCTATCACGTTCTGCTGCGCTCGGCGCGCACTGACGGCCTGCTCCTGAGTCAGTCGTGCAATCTTATGGGCCTGGTTTGCGGTGAGCCTAACGAGCCACGCAACTTTTCCGGCTTCTCCATCAGGATCTACGTAGGTGTACGGATTGCCGTTCGCATACCGATACCGATTGAACTGCCCAACCGGCTGCTCATACGCCGTCACAGGATCCACCGACAGGAACACCCCCAGCTGCGGGTCCATGTACCGCTGCTGCATGTAGCTCCAATAACTTACCAAGCTTTCTAGATTCAACCAGTATTTCTCTAGGTAATAAATATCCAGCTCATCGAGAGAAACCTCGCCGTATCCCACAATGCCGCTTGACTGAAAGTCGATCATCACCCCACCCCTTATCTGTAAATTTGGCCAGACTTGTTGATGTCAATAGTCGCCGCGCCAGTAGTTTTTGACGTGTGGCTTCCTATGACTATTCCGTCCGGGATTCTCACCCGACCGCCAGAGGTCTTAGTGCCGCCATCGGTGATTGCATCAAATAGCTTGCCTGCGTCTCCTTCCACCCGCCCTTGGCACGGGCCGCCCTTGGCACGCGCCCCCTTTACCCGCTCCAGCTTTCCAGCTGCATCGATCAGATGGTCCGCGTTCCACCTTGCGGCTTGCTGCTGATCGGTGACGAATGCCCATCAAAGGATTTTTGTCGATCAGCTTCCACTCAACTGCACGAGACAAGGCAGACCGCAGGCAAGCAAAGTCGCGCTGCGGTAGCCTTTGTGACGGCATCAGGGCCAGTTATACGCCCGCGCCACCAGCGCTCCATCGTGGGCACATCAATCTCGATAATTTGACGGCGTAACAGCCACGGGCACACCGATCGGATGCGGCCTGGATACTGACGCCCACCCTTCAGTTCAGCAATAGCCCAAGGCTCGAAGTGATCGTTGAGCAGCGCTTCGAGGGTGCAGCTAGTTGGCTTGGACTGAGCAAGCGCGGGCAGTCCAGATTGAACGTATTCAGCTACCGCCTGACGGGCCTGATCTCGAGCTTGGTCAAGCGTCAGGTGATCGACCGAACCCAATGTACGGCGCTTACCGTGCGCCCAGGTAACGGGCCAAGCCTTGCGCCCTGAGGACTGCACGCGAAGAAACAGACCGCGAAACTGAGCATCCCTGAGCTCGTAGGGGCGATCCTTGGGCTCAGCTGTGAGTACGATGCGCTTGTTGAGGGCGGATGACATTGACCGAGTTTCTGTAAGTGGCGATAAGGCCAACTTAGGACAGGATGCGAGGCGATGTTTGGATGAGGACCGTCCGCAGTGGACGACCCCACCTCATGTAGCCGCCAGTTCAGTTACAGCTCAAGCTGAAAACCGATGAAATTCGAGCTGACCCACAGTCTCTACGGCACGTATACCAAAACCACCTCGTATCGATATCCATCACCAACTTCGTACACGTGAGCCTGAAGCACTAGATCACTTCGCCCCTCCTCTTCTGTGTAGAGATCAACCAGAACATTCCAAAAATCTCCATACCAGATGCAGACGGAAGAATTCCAGGACTCATCTGGCAGCCTTTTCAAGTGTGCACCATACGCGCGAATGCTCTCTAGCGCGCTTGCCCACACATCTGGGGCCTGAAGGGTTACCTGCGGTAGCGATGGTTCGCCCCCTTGAATCAGCGCATCAACGATGCCTGCGAGGGTGGGCCGCCAAGCTTGCGGCACCGCAATCTCGTTCTCAATATCTTTGGTTATGGTCGTCTCATGCATTGCCAATCTCCCCCGTGCAATTGCTTGTGGCAGTCCAACGGGACCTCGGCATGATTGGAGGATGTTGTAGGACCACCGTCGACGTGTCGCTCGACATGATGCCCGGCGGAATTGCTTCGATCAATTGACGTCCCGCACCCCGTCGCGCACTTTCCACCTTGTTCCGCTCGCTTGGATTCTCGTGCGGAATCAGTGAACAACCGCTGTAGGTCTCGTCGTGCTATTGGACGGGTAGGACAGGATGCGAGGCGGCGTTTGGTTGCGGATCGTCCGCATGCGAGTCAATCTAAACAGGACCTCGCGCCGCCATGTAAGGCGCACCGTCGAGATACACTGCATCCGCTGAAATGCTGATAAGCCCGCCCGACTGCATCTCAATCTTCAAACAAACTCCTCCTCCAAGAGGCGAAGAATCCCAAGAGGCCTCATTGATTGAGCTGCTTGGACCCCAATGCTCCTGCCTATCAGCTGAGAATTCGCGCAACCCTCTGAAGAATATTGAACGGATCGCAGAGTGCTCGTCCAGCACAGTTAGCTCGGTCGAGCTTTCAGCCCAGTCGATTCGTATCTTCAGAAGCGTCCAATCGTGCATCAGAACCTCACCTTGTATTGAGAGGAGGATGCGCTTCCGGCAACTCCGGAGCAACGTTCTTGCTATTGATATCCAAACGTTTGCCACTCATCAGCAGTGCCCTTGCCGCTAAGCGCCAGCGAAGCCGGATCGGATCGAGGTGCCGATGTCAGTCCGGGGTGCGTTGAATGGACCTGAGGTTGCCGGCCAGCGGCCGGCACTACCACCAAGCGAGCCACAAACAAAAAGCCCCGACCAAGGCCGGGGCTTTTTGCTGTATCTGGTGCCGGAAATAGGAATCGAACCTACGACCTACGCATTACGAATGCGCCGCTCTACCAACTGAGCTATTCCGGCGAGGTCGTGAATTCTAGGGGGTGTCGACCACTTTGGTCAATCAGGGAAGCGCCCCACCATGGAAGCGCCCATGCCCCAATGGCCCGGCACGAGTCACTGCTGCCGCACCAGCCGTTGACGCGCCGGCCCTTAGAGTGGATTCCCCATCTCCGGAGGCATCCCATGCGCCCCTGTTCCCGCCTGGCCGGCCTGCTGCTGTCATCCCTGTTGTTGAGCGCCGCCGCGCAGGCACAAGGCACGGTGCCGGCGCCGCCGCCCCCGGACCAGCAGTGGCAGCCCCTGTTCCAGCAGGTCCAGGCCGCGCACCTGTTCAAGGATCAGAAGACCTTCGCCGATGCGGTGCCCCGCCAGCCGGCGGCGACCGTCCTGACCCAGTGGCAGCGCGCCAGGACGCAGCCCGGGTTCGACCTCGCCGGTTTCGCCTCCGAGCACTTCACCGTGCCCGGCGACACCCAGCCCTACGTGCCGCCAGCGGGCGAGACGCTGCGCGCGCACATCGAGGGGCTGTGGCCCGTGCTGACCCGCACCACCGGCACCGTGGATCCGAACGGCTCGCTGCTGCCGCTGCCCAAGCCCTACGTGGTGCCCGGCGGTCGCTTCCGCGAGGTGTACTACTGGGACAGCTACTTCACCCTGCTCGGCCTGGCCTCCAGTGGCCGCTGGCAGCAGGTGCGCGACATGGTGGACAACTTCGCGTTCCAACTCGACAGCTACGGCCATATCCCCAACGGCAACCGCAGCTACTACCTGAGCCGCTCGCAACCCCCCTTCTTCAGCCTGATGGTGGATCTGCTCGCCACGCATGAAGGCGATGAGGCCTACCGCCGCTATCTGCCGCAGTTGCGCATCGAGCATGCATTCTGGATGCGCGGCGCGGAAAGCCTGGCACCTGGCGAGGCACGCGAGCGGGTGGTCAGGCTGGCCGATGGTCAGCTGCTTAACCGCTATTGGGACGACCGCGCGGTGCCGCGCACCGAATCCTGGATGGACGATGTGGCCACCGCCGCGCAGGCGCCGCAGCGCACGCCCTCACAGATCTATCGCGATCTGCGCGCCGGCGCGGAGTCCGGCTGGGATTTCAGCTCGCGCTGGCTCGCCGAGCCGTCTGCATTGGCGAGCATCCACACTACCGCGATCGTGCCGGTGGATCTGAACAGCCTGCTGTTCCATCTGGAAACGACCGTGGCCCGCGCCAGCAAGGCAGCCGGTGATCGCGCCGCTGCGCGCACCTTCACCCAGCTGGCGAAGGCACGTCAGCACGCCATCAACCAGCTGCTCTGGGATGAACAGCAAGGCTGGTACGTGGACCGCGACCTGGAGCGTGGCCAGACCCGCCCTGCCCTGACCGCGGCGGCGTTGTTTCCCTTGTGGCTGGACGTCGCCGGCCGCACGCAGGCCCGCCGTACCGCCCAGGCAGTCGATTCGCAGCTGCTCCGCGACGGCGGGCTGCTGACCACCACCGTGGCGACCGGTCAGCAATGGGATGCCCCGAATGGCTGGGCACCGTTGCAGTGGGTCGCGGTGGACGGGCTGCAGCGCTATGGGCAGGACACCCTCGCCCGCCGGATCGGCACGCGCTTCCTGCGCACAGTGCAGACGGTGTATGACCGCGAGGGCAAGCTGGTGGAGAAATATGTGGTGGACGGTTCGGCCACCGGCGGCGGTGGCGGCGAGTACCCGCTGCAGGACGGTTTCGGCTGGAGCAACGGCGTCACGTTGGCCCTGCTGGATCGGCTGTGCGCGCCGAAGCGGGTATGCAACAGTGCACAGGAGGTGGAGACCGCAGACTGATCCGGCGGCCTCCACGCAGCGCACTCACCGCGCCTTCCACAACTCCGCCAGACGATCCGGCTTGCCTGCGATGCGCTCCAGCGAGGGGTACTTCAGCCCATCGTGGTAATCCAGCGTGACCGTATCGATGCGGTCGAAGCTCTTCACCAGCAGCGTCAGCGGCGCCTTGTCGGTCTTGGCTGCGGTGATCGCCTCCTTCAACTGCTCGGCCTTGAACACCCGGCCATTGAGCGCGACCACGCTCATGCCGGAGGTCAGGCCGGCATTGAAGGCCGGGCTGTCCCACAGCACATCGCCGATGTAGCCGGATTCGCTGACCGACATTCCGATGGAGTAGAGCAGGTTGCTGTTCTTGCCGCGGGTTTCCTGTGCCTTGAACGCCTCGTTCGGTGTATCGGTGTACACCAGTTTCCAGCCAGCCGCTTCCAGGCCCCCGGTGAGCGGACCATGCCCGTCCAGGCGCTCGCGCAGGAAGCTGGCCCAGTCGAACGGCGCCACGCCGTTGAGCGTGCTCACCACCTCGTCGAAGGTGTAGGGATTTACATTCCAGTCGCCGTCGTTCATGCCGAAGAACGCCTTGGCAAAGTCGTCCAGGCCGCGCTTGTTACCCGTCAGCGCGCGCAGCTTGCCCTCCACCTCCAGCCAGACCATCTGGCCGCCGGAGTAGTAGTCCTCGCTCATCTGGTAGTTGCGGAAGGCCAATGCGCGGCGCTGGGCGATGGTCGGGTCGTTGGTGGTGTCCTGCAGGTTGCGCCAGGCCAGGCCCGGGCGACCACGATCGTAGGTGCCCGCCACATTGGCCAGCACGTCACGGGTCTGCTGCTGGCTCCACAGCCCGGAACGCGCGGCCAGCACCTGACCCCAGAACTGGGTCTGGCCTTCATACAACCACAGCAGGCTGTCGCCCATGGGCACGTTGAAGTTGGCGGTGGTCAGATCGGCGCCACGACGGTACTTGCCGTTCCAGGAGTGGTTGAACTCGTGCGGCAGCAGATCGCGGCCCAGCCAGGTCTTGTCCCACTCGGTGAAGTAACCCGTGTCACCGCTGTTCTCGCTGGAGCGCTGGTGCTCCAGGCCGATGCCACCGAGCTTGTCGGTCAGCGCCAGCAGGAACTCGTAGCGGTCGAAGTGGCGTGCGCCGTAGAGCTTGTACATCTGCTGCACCAGCGCGCGGTGCGCCTGGATCTGTTCGGGCTTGGCCGCCAGCGATTTGGCCTCATCGGCGAAGACGTTCAGGTGCACCGGCACCTTCGCGCCGGGGTCCAGGTCGAAGCGCTGAAAGTGGCGCCCGGCGAACAGCGGCGAGTCGACCAGGTGGTCGTAGCTGATCGGCTTGAACACCACCGTGTCACCCTCGCGGCGCTCGGTATCCAGCGCGGTGGCATATGACCAGCCCGGCGGCAGAGTGACGGTGGCCTGCGCCTGGATGTTGCGGGTGATCACCCCGGCCGGATACAGCGAATTGGCATTCCACTGCAGATTGAGCATGTCCGGGGTCATCACCACGCGGCCCTGGTTGCCCTGCGAAGAGAGGAACTTGAACTCGGCCACCACTTCGCTGGCGCCCTGCGGCACCTCCACGGTGAAGGCATAGACGTCGTACTGATCTCGCGTCCACTGCAGTGGCTTGCCGTTGGCGGTGACGACCAGGCCGGCGAGCTTGTCGATCGGGCCACTCGGTGAATGTGCCCCGGGCAGCCACTGCGGGTACAGCAGGGTCAGTGGGCCGGGTCTGGCCGGCACCGTGGCCTTGACCTTGAAGATCCGTCGGCCGATGTCACGTGCGTCCACATCGATGCGCAGCAGCCCGGGGAAGGCCACATCCTGCGGCGGCGGTGTCTGCGCCTGTACGCCGGTGGCGGACACGGCCAGCAACACGAACAGGGCAATGGCACGCATCTTCATCAGGCAGGCTCCAGCGGGGGAAGCCTCGATCCTAGCCCTGCGTTACCGCCCTGCCCCATGGCCAAAGGTCATGCGTCGCGTTGCGGCCATGATTGGCACAGCGGCGCGCGGTGATGTTCTGTCTGCCGGATGGGATCAGGGCCTACCGGAGTGCGCTGCCGGCCAGCGGCCGGCACTACCGGGGCAGCGCCACGGCATGCGTGGTGGAATGCTGCGCGGTCAGTCGACCAGTCGCAGCCGCAGTTCCTTCGGCAGCGCGAACACCATCGATTCCGGCTCACCGTCCAGTTCGCCGACGCCGGTGGCACCGAGTTCCTTCAGCCGCGCGATCACGCCATCCACCAGCACCTGCGGGGCCGAGGCACCGGCGGTCAGGCCGATGTGCTTCTTGCCGGCGACCCACGCCGGGTCGATCTCGTCGGCACCGTCGATCAGGTAGGACTCCACGCCATCACGGCGCGCCAGTTCACTCAGGCGGTTGGAGTTGGAGCTGTTCGGCGAGCCGACCACCAGCACCAGGTCGCACCGCTTGGCCAGGTCGCGCACGGCGTCCTGGCGGTTCTGCGTGGCGTAGCAGATGTCGTCGTTCTTGGGGCCCTGCATCGCCGGGAAGCGGGTGCGCAGGGCGTCGATGATGCTGCGGGTGTCATCCACCGACAGCGTGGTCTGGGTGGTGTAGGCGAAGTTCTCCGGCTGGTCGATGACCAGCGTGGCGACGTCCTCCACATCTTCCACCAGGTAGATCTGGCCGGTGCCGCGCTCGCGGCTCCACTGCCCCATCGTGCCTTCCACTTCCGGGTGCCCGGCGTGGCCGATCAGCACCACGTCGCGGCCGGCGCGACAGTGGCGGGCCACTTCCAGGTGCACCTTGGTGACCAGCGGGCAGGTCGCGTCGAACACCTTCAGGCCACGTCGGTCGGCCTCCTGGCGCACGGCCTGGGAAACGCCGTGGGCACTGAAGATCACCGTGTTGTCGTCCGGCACTTCGTCGAGCTCCTCGACGAAAATCGCGCCGCGGGCCTTGAGGTCATCAACCACGAACCGGTTGTGCACGACCTCGTGGCGCACGTAGATCGGCGCACCCAGGGTCTCGATCGCGCGCTTGACGATCTCGATCGCACGATCGACACCGGCACAGAAACCACGCGGATTGGCGAGCAACACATCCATCGGTCAGATACTCCGGCCGGCGTGAGCCGGGTTGTTACGGATACAGGAGGGAATTATCCCGCTTTTTTGGCAGCCTTGCCGTCGAACAGGCCGAACAGGGCGATACCCACCGCGCCGACCACGATCGCCGAATCAGCGATATTGAACGAGGGCCAGTAATGGTCCCCGATATGCCACTGGATGAAATCGACCACGTGACCGTGCATGAGGCGGTCGATCACGTTGCCGATCGCCCCGCCGATCACCAGCGCGTAAGGCACGGCGCTGCGCCAGGCGCCGCGAGCGGTGCCCCACATCCAGTAGGCCATCAGGCCGCTGATGCCCACTGCCAGTGCGGTGAAGAACCACAGCTGCCAGCCACCGGCATCGCTCAGGAAGCTGAATGCCGCACCGGTGTTATAGGTGCGGAACCAGTTCCAGAAGCCCTCGATGACCACCACCGGCTCGTACTCGGGCAGGCTGGACAGCACCCAGGCCTTGCTCCACTGGTCGGCGATGATGATCGCCGCCGAGAGCAGCAGCCAGATCAGCGCGTTCGGACGCGGACGGGCGGCGGCCATCAGAACCACCGCCGGTCTTCGCCGGCCCCATCGATGTTGGTCACGCAGCGGCCACACAGTCCCGGATGCGCAGCGACCGAGCCCACATCGGCGCGGTAATGCCAGCAGCGCACGCACTTCTGCTTGCCGGTCGGCTGGGCGCTGACGAACACCTCGTCGGTGGTCGCCGGGCGCACCTGCACGTCACCACTGATCAGCAGGAAGCGCAGCTCCTCGGCCAGCGGCTGCCAGCGCGCGGCGGTCTCGGCATCGGCGGCGACAGTGATCTCCGCTTCCAGCGCCGCACCGATCGCACCGTTGGCACGCATCGGCTCGAGCACCTTGGCGACCTGCTCGCGCAGGGCCAGCAGCTGGTCGAAATCGGCCGCGTTGAGCGGTGCGTCGGCCGGCAACGGCACCAGGCCCTCGTACCACGTGGCGAACAGCACGTTCTCCTTGCGCTCGCCCGGCAGGTACCCCCACAGCTCATCGGCGGTGAAGCTCAGGATCGGCGCGATCCAGCGCGTGAACGCTTCGGCGATGTGGTACATCGCGGTCTGCGCCGAGCGGCGGCCGCGCGAGTCCACCGGCATGGTGTACAGGCGGTCCTTGGTGACATCCAGATACACCGAGCCCAGATCCACGCTGCAGAAGTTCAGCAGCAGCTGCACGATCTCGGCCATGTTGTAGCCGGTGTACGCCGCCTTGATCTTCTCCTGCACCTCGAAGGCGCGATGCACGATCCAGCGGTCCAGCGCGACCATGTCGGCCGGGGCCACCCGATGCTGGGCCGGGTCGAAGCCGTCCAGGTTGCCGAGCAGGAAGCGCGCGGTATTGCGCAGGCGCCGGTAGGCATCCGCGTTGCGCTTGAGGATTTCCTGCGACAGCGACATTTCGTTGCTGTAATCGGCCGAGGCGATCCACAGGCGCAGGATGTCCGCGCCCAAGGTCTTCATGATGTCCTGCGGCTCGATGCCGTTGCCCAGTGACTTGGACATCTTGCGGCCCTTCTCATCCACGGTGAACCCGTGGGTGAGGCACTGCTTGTACGGGGCCTGTTTGTCGATGGCCACGCCGGTCAGCAGCGAGGACTGGAACCAGCCGCGGTGCTGGTCCGAGCCTTCCAGGTACAGATCGGCCGGCTTGCCGAAGCCACGCGCCAGCAGCACGCCTTCATGGGTCACGCCCGAGTCGAACCAGACATCGAGGATGTCGGTGACCTTCTCGTAGTGCGGCGCTTCATCGCCCAGCAGCTCGGCGCTGTCCAGGGAGTACCACACGTCGATGCCCTCGGCTTGCACGCGGTCGGCGACCTGCTGCATCAGCTCGACGGTACGCGGGTGCGGCTCACCGGTTTCGCGATGGGTGAACAGCGCGATCGGCACACCCCAGGTGCGCTGGCGGCTGATGCACCAGTCCGGGCGGCCATCGACCATCGAGCCGATGCGCGCCTTGCCCCAGCTCGGGAACCAGCCGACGTTGTCGATCGCGGCCATCGCATCGCTGCGCAGGTTGGCCTTGTCCATCGAGATGAACCACTGCGGGGTGGCACGGAACACGACCGGGGTCTTGTGGCGCCAGCAGTGCGGGTAGCTGTGCACGATCTCGACATACGCCAGCAGCGCACCGGACGCACGCAGCACATCGACGATCAGCGGCTGCGCCTTCCACAGGTGCACGCCGGCCAGCTCGACATCGCCGGCCGGCGGGGTCGAGGACAGGTACACGCCGCGGCCGTCGACCGGATTGATCTGGCCGGCGTTGTACTTCTCCATCAGCCCGTACTGCTGGCTGACCACGAAGTCTTCCTGGCCATGGCCCGGGGCGGTATGCACGGCACCGGTACCGTCTTCGTCGGAGACGTGCTCGCCGTTGAGCAGCGGGATGTCGCGCTGCGGGTAGAACGGATGGGCCAGCAGCAGGTTTTCCAGCGCGGCGCCGGTGGCACGACCGTGCACGACCAGGCCGTCCACGCCATAGCGCTGCAGCGAACGCTCGGCCAGCGCGGCGGCCAGCACCAGCCATCGGCGCTTGCCGTGGTGGGCCGGGCCTTCGGCCAGCACATACTCGATCTCCGCACCGAGGGACACCGCCAGCGAGGCCGGCAGCGTCCACGGGGTGGTGGTCCAGATCGGCACCGCAACCTCGACATCGGCCGGCAGGGTCGCGCCGAAGCGCGCGGCCAGCTGCTGCGAATCACGCGACACGTAGGCCACGTCGATCGCCGGCGAGGTCTTGTCCTGGTATTCGATCTCGGCCTCGGCCAGCGCCGAGCCACAGTCGAAGCACCAGTGCACCGGCTTGGCGCCGCGCACGATGTGACCGTTGGCGAACACCTTGGAGAGCGCGCGGATCTCGTTGGCTTCGAAATCGAAGCTCAGCGTCTTGTACGGGTTGTCCCAATCGCCGATCACACCCAGGCGCTTGAAGTCGCGGCGCTGGAGTTCGATCTGCTCTTCGGCGAACTCGCGGCACTTCTGGCGGAACGCGACCGCATCAAGCTTGACGCCGACCTTGCCCCACTTCTTCTCGACCGCGATCTCGATCGGCAGGCCGTGGCAATCCCAGCCCGGCACGTAGGGCGCATCGAAGCCGGCCAGGTAGCGCGACTTGACGATGATGTCCTTGAGGATCTTGTTGACCGCGTGGCCCAGGTGGATCTGGCCGTTGGCGTAGGGCGGGCCGTCGTGCAGCACGAACAGCGGGCGGCCCTGCGCGTTGTCGCGCAGGCGGGCGTAAAGGCCCTCGTCCTCCCAGCGCGACAGAATGCCCGGCTCGCGCTTGGGCAGGTCGCCGCGCATCGGGAATTCGGTTGCCGGCAGATGAAGGGTGGCTTTGTAGTCCTGGCTCACGCAGTGGCTCGCAATCTGTGTTCGGAAAGGATGTGACGGGCCTGTTCGGCGTCACGGTGCATCTGGTCGGTCAACGCGGCCAGATCGTGGAACTTTTCTTCGTCGCGCAACTTGGTGACGAATTCGACATCGATGTGACGACCGTACAGGTCGCCCTGGAAATCAAACAGGTGCGCCTCCAGCAGCGGCTCCACGCCATCCACGGTGGGACGCGTCCCGAAGCTCGAGACCGAGGGCCACGGCTGGTCGAACACGCCGTGGACCCAGGTGGCATAGATCCCCGACAGCGCCGGCGTCTTCGGGAAGCGCAGGTTGGCGGTCGGGAACCCCAGCGTACGGCCCAACTGGCGGCCGCGCACTACCCTGCCCCCAATCGTATACGGCCTGCCCAGCAGATCGCCGGCGTGGCTGAAATCACCGGCGCGCAGCAACTGGCGGATGCGGGTGCTGGAGATGCGCTCACCGTGCAGATCCACCGGCTCGATCTCGTCGGCACTGAAGCCACGCTCGCGGCCCATCGCCTGCAGCAGGGCCAGATCGCCGCGGCGGCGGTTGCCGAAGCAGAACTCCGGCCCGATCCACACCTCGCGCGCGCTCAGCCGGTGCACCAGTAGCTGCTCGACGAAATCCTCGGCCTGCATCGCGGCCATGCGCGCGTCGAAGCGCAGCAGGCCGATCGCGTCCACGCCGAGCTCGCGCAGCATCGCGACCTTGTCGCGGGCCAGGGTCAACCGCGGCGGCGGCTCGCCCTGGGCGAAGTACTCGCGCGGCAGCGGCTCGAAGGCCACTGCCACGGCGGCCACGCCCAATGCGCGCGCGCGCGAAACGGCGTGGCGCACCAACGCACGATGACCCAGGTGCAGGCCGTCGAATGCGCCGATGCAGACCACGCTTCCGTGCGGGAACAACTGCCCGCCTTCGACGCTTCTAAACAGCCTGCTCATCTACGTGGAATGCGGCCCACCAGGGCCGATGCTTTGCAAGAGATAGCCATGAAGTATAGCCGGGCTGCCCCCGGATCAATGCTCCCGCAGGTGGCGCGGGCGGAAGCCCATCGCGATCAGGGCCACCAGGTAGGTCAGGCCACCGCCGCCGACCAGCAGCGCGAGGTTGCCGATCCGGTGCCATTTGTCCATGCCGGTGAAGTCCGCCATCCCGTAACGCAGGGCCAGCAGCACCGCCACCATGGCCACGCAGGCCAGCCCCAGCTTGGTGACATAGCCGCCCCAGCCCGGCTTGGGCTGATACACGTCGGTCTTGCCCAGCCAGTACCAGAGCAGGCCCAGGTTCAGATAACTGGACAGCGCGCTGGCAATGCCCAGCGCCAGGTGCAGGCCCGGCTGCTTGCCCAGCGCGACCCACACGCCCTGCGCCTTGAGCGCGTCGGGCACCATCACCTGGTACAGCACGGCCAGCAGAATGAAGTTGAACACCATGTTGGCCACCAGCGCGGCCACGCCGGCGCGGACCGGGGTACGGGTGTCCTGGCGGGCGTAGAAGGCCGGCAGGACCACCTTGAGCAGCGCGAACGCCGGCAGCGCGAAGCTCAGGCCGTACACCGACAGGGCGGTCATCCGCGTATCGAAGGCGGTGAAACGCCCGTACTGGAAGACCGTGGCGATCAGCGGCTCGGCCAGCAGCAGCAGGCCCAGCATGGCCGGAACGGCGATCAGCAGGGTCGTGCGCAGGCCCCAGTCCAGCGCGCTGGAGAAGCCGGCCTTGTCGGTGCTGACATGGTGGCGGGCCAGCGCCGGCAGGATCACCGTGCCCAGCGCCACCCCGAACACGCCCAGCGGCAGCTCCAGGAAGCGATCGGCCAGCGACAGCCAGGACTGCGAGCCGTCGGTCAGCTTGGCGGCGATCACGGTATCGAGCAGCAGGTTGATCTGCGCGATCGAAGAACCGAACAGGGTGGGCACCATCAGGGTCAGCACCTTGCGCACGCCCGGATGCCGCCAGCCCCAGCGCGGCAGGGTCAGCAGGTTGATCCCCTTCAGCGAGGGCAGCTGGAACAGCAGCTGCAGCAGCCCGGCCGCCAGCACCGCCCAGCCCAGCGCCAGGATCTGCTTCTCCGGCGTACCGCCCAGCCGAGGGGCCAGCCACAGCGCACCGGCGATCATGCACAGGTTGAGGATGACCGGGGTCAGCGCCGGCATCGCGAACTTCTGGAAACTGTTGAGCGCCCCGCCCGCCAGGGCGGTCAGCGAGACGAACAGCAGGAACGGGAAGGTCAGCCGGAACAGGTCCACCAGCAGGCCATGCTTGGCCGGGTCGGTATCCACCCCGCTGGAGAACAGGGTCGCCACCTGGGGCGCGAAGATCAGCGCCAGCGCGGTGACCAGCAGCAGGACCCCGCCCAGGGTGCCGGCCACCCGCGACATCAGCTCGCGCAGTTCGGCGTGGGAGCGGGTTTCCTTCACCTCCGTGAACACCGGAACGAACGCGGTGGCGAACGAGCCCTCGGCGAACAGGCGGCGCAGGAAATTGGGCACCCGGAAGGCGACCCAGAAGGCGTCGGTCACCGCATTGGTGCCGAACGTGGTGGTGATGACCAGGTCGCGAACCAGCCCCAACACCCGCGAAATCATGGTCATGCTGCTGAAAGACAGCAGGCCCCGCAACATCCTTGGTGAACTCACCCGTGTTCCCTCTTGACAATTGACTTGACGTACATTTTTCGAGCCATCATACTTTCCAGCTTGCTGTTCCCATTACACCGATTTTTCAGGAAACCACCACTGTGGCCAATATCAAGTCCGCCAAGAAGCGCGCCAAGCAGACCGTCGTGCGCAACGCGCGCAATACGGCTCAGCGTTCGATGCTGCGCACCGCTGTCAAGAAGGTGATCAAGGCTCTGGATGCCAATGACGCCGCCGGCGCCGAGGCAGCCTTCGCTGTTGCCCAGCCGATCCTCGACCGTTTCAGCTCGCGTGGTCTGATCCACAAGAACAAGGCTGCTCGCCACAAGAGCCGCCTGACCGCGCGCATCAAGGCCATCAAGGCCGCCTGATACGGCGCTGCGGGTGTCGTAGAGCCACGCCACGCGTGGCTTCGATCCAGCCGCAGAGAAAAGCCCGGCCCCGGCCGGGTTTTTTGTTGCCTGCGATCTGCGACGTCCAGCCCGGCTGGCGGCGACGGCGGCACCACAGAAAAACCCGGCCGGAGCCGGGTTTCTCAGGGGCGCGCGGGTGCGCTCAGTACGCATCGCGCGCTTGCGCCTCGTCTTCCTTCTGGCGATCGAAGAAGGCCATGATGTTGTTCATGATCGGCCAGGTGCCTTCACGGCCCAGGGCCGAGACCAGGTACCACGGCTGGGTCCAGCCCAGCTCGGCGATGATCTTCTCGGCGGCGGCCTTGGCCTCGTCCTCGAACATCAGGTCGGCCTTGTTCAGCACCAGCCAGCGCGGCTTGTTCAGCAGCTCCGGGTCGTGCTTTTCCAGCTCGCGCTCGATTGCCCGGACCTGCTCGATCGGCGAGACACCTTCCACGCCACCTTCCATCGGGGAGATGTCCACGAGGTGCAGCAGCAGGCGGGTGCGCTGCAGGTGGCGCAGGAACTGCGCGCCCAGGCCGGCGCCATCGGCCGCACCCTCGATCAGGCCGGGAATATCGGCGATCACGAAGCTGCGGTAGTTCTCCACGCGCACGACGCCCAGATTGGGGTACAGCGTGGTGAACGGGTAATCCGCAACCTTCGGCGTCGCAGCGGACACGGCGCGGATCAGCGTACTCTTGCCGGCGTTCGGGAAGCCCAGCAGGCCCACGTCGGCCAGCAGCTTCAATTCGAGCTTGAGCAGGCGCTCTTCACCCTCTTCGCCCGGCAGCGCCTGGCGCGGCGAGCGGTTGGTGGAGCTCTTGAAATGCATGTTGCCCAGGCCGCCGCGGCCGCCCTTGGCGACCAGCAGGCGGTCACCATGGCCGGTCAGGTCGCCGATCACTTCATCGGTGCTGACGTTCATGATCACGGTGCCGACCGGCACGGTGATGACCAGGTCTTCGCCGCCCTTGCCGTAGGCCTGGCGGCCCATGCCGTTCTCGCCGCGCTGCGCCTTGAAGATGCGGTCATGGCGGAAGTCGACCAGGGTGTTGAGGTTCTCGTCGGCGCGGATCCACACGCTGCCGCCATTACCGCCGTCGCCACCGTCCGGCCCGCCCAGCGGAATGAACTTCTCGCGACGGAAACCGATGCAGCCGTTGCCGCCATTGCCGGCGATCACCTGGATTTCTGCTTCGTCTACAAGTTTCATGATTCTGGATGCCAATCTGGAGGCGGCGGGCGCGAGGTGCACCCCACCGCAGAGTCTAACGGCCCCGGTACGATCCAGGGCCGGCGGCGGGAAATGTCCCGCCCGATATTCGATACCAACGAAAAACCCCGCCGAAGCGGGGCTTTCGTCAGCGACCCCACGCCGTGGCGTGGGCGCCTGCGTACCGCTGAAGATCAGGCTTCGGCGACGACGCTGACGGTACGACGCTTCTTCGGGCCCTTGACCGAGAACTCCACCTTGCCGTCGACGAGCGCGAACAGGGTGTGGTCACGGCCGAGGCCAACGCCGGTACCCGGGTGGAACTGGGTGCCGCGCTGACGCACGATGATGTTGCCGGCGTCGATGGCCTGGCCACCGAAGATCTTGACGCCGAGGTATTTCGGGTTGGAGTCGCGACCGTTGCGCGATGAGCCTACGCCCTTCTTATGTGCCATGACTGCTTCTCCTTATTACTTGCTGCCACCGGCAATGCCGGTGATCTCGATTTCGGTGTAGTACTGACGGTGACCCTGGCGCTTCATGTGGTGCTTACGGCGACGGAACTTGATGATCCGGACCTTGTCGGCACGACCCTGGGACACGACCTTGGCGGTGACCGAAGCGCCGCTCAGCGCGTCGCCCAGCTTGATGCCATCGCTGTCGCCCAGCATCAGGATGTTGTCGAACTTGATCTCGTTGCCGACTTCGACTTCGAGCTTTTCAACGCGGAGCGTTTCGCCCTGCGCCACGCGGTATTGCTTACCGCCGGTTACCAGTACTGCGTACATGACCAGACTTCCTCTGTAGTTATTGTGGTCTATGGACTGCCGCCATCGAGGGCGGACAGAAGCGGAATTTTAATGACTTCAACCACTTCGGGTCAACCCACCCCCTGCTCTGACCCGGATTTGGCTGAATACGGTTCAGGAAACCGGCTGGCGGGGTCTCAGGGAATGAGACATGGGGGTGGCAAAGTCCGCGATTGCCCCCAAATCCCAAGCTCGGTAGGCTGACCGATTGCCGTTTCCGATTGCCCCACCCGCTTGCCGGCTCCCTGAGCCGAAGCCCCACAACGGATCCCCCATGGCGATGGATTTCATCCGCATCCGCGGCGCGCGGACGCACAATCTCAAGAACATCGATCTCGACCTGCCCCGCGACAAGCTCATTGTCATCACCGGCCTGTCCGGCTCGGGCAAGTCGTCGTTGGCGTTCGACACCATTTACGCCGAAGGCCAGCGTCGTTACGTGGAGTCGCTGTCGGCCTATGCCCGCCAGTTCCTCAGCGTGATGGAAAAGCCGGACCTGGACCACATCGAGGGCCTGTCCCCGGCGATCTCGATCGAGCAGAAGTCGACCTCGCACAACCCGCGCTCGACCGTCGGCACGATCACCGAGATCTACGACTATCTGCGCCTGCTGTACGCCCGCGTCGGCAGCCCGCGCTGCCCGGACCACGGCTACCCGCTGGAGGCGCAGACGGTCAGCCAGATGGTCGACCACGTGCTCACCCTGGATGCCGAGCAGCGCTACATGCTGCTGGCCCCGGTGATCCGCGAGCGCAAGGGCGAGCACGCCCAGGTCTTCGACCAGCTGCGCGCGCAGGGGTATGTGCGCGTGCGCGTGGATGGCCAGCTGCATGAAATCGATGCGGTGCCGCCGCTGGCGCTGCGCCAGAAGCACACCATCGAAGCGGTGATCGACCGCTTCCGCCCGCGCGAGGACATCAAGCAGCGCCTGGCCGAGAGCTTTGAAACCGCGCTGAAGCTGGGCGACGGCATGGTCTCGGTGCAGTCGCTGGATGTGGAGGATGCGCCTGCGCATCTGTTCTCGTCCAAGTACAGCTGCCCGGTCTGCGATTACTCGCTGCCGGAGCTGGAACCGCGCCTGTTCTCGTTCAACTCGCCGGTCGGCGCCTGCCCGGGCTGCGATGGGCTGGGCATGGCCGAGTTCTTCGATCCCTCGCGCGTGGTGGTGCACCCGGAGCTGTCGCTCTCGGCCGGTGCCGTGCGCGGCTGGGACCGCCGCAATGCGTATTACTTCCAGCTGATCGCCTCGCTGGCCAAGCACTACAAGTTCGACACCGACGCCCCCTGGCAGAGCCTGCCCGAGGATGTGCGCCAGGCCGTGCTGTACGGCAGCGGCGATGAAACCATCACCTTCACCTACTTCACCGAAGCCGGTGGCCGCACCCAGCGCAAGCATCGCTTCGAGGGCATCATTCCCAACCTCGAGCGCCGCTACAAAGAAACCGAATCGGCCGCGGTGCGCGAAGAGCTGGCCAAGTACATCAGCGAACGTAACTGCCCGGAGTGCAACGGCCAGCGCCTGAACAAGGCTGCGCGCAACGTGTTCGTGGCCGACCGTGCACTGCCCGAACTGGTGGTGATGCCGATCGACGACGCGCTGAAGTTCTTCAGCGGCATGACCCTGCCCGGCTGGCGCGGCGAGATTGCCGGCAAGATCGTCAAGGAGATCGGTGAACGCCTCGGCTTCCTGGTCGATGTCGGGCTGGATTACCTCACCCTGGAGCGCAAGGCCGACACCCTCTCCGGTGGCGAAGCCCAGCGCATCCGGCTGGCCTCGCAGATCGGTGCCGGCCTGGTCGGCGTCATGTACGTGCTGGATGAGCCGTCCATCGGCCTGCACCAGCGCGACAACGAACGCCTGCTCGGCACCCTCACCCGCCTGCGCGACCTGGGCAATACGGTGATCGTGGTCGAGCATGACGAAGACGCGATCCGCCTGGCCGACTACGTGCTGGATATCGGTCCGGGCGCGGGCGTGCATGGCGGCGAGATCGTCGGCCAGGGCACCCTGCAGGACATCCTGGATGCACCGCGTTCGCTGACCGGCCAGTACCTGTCGGGCAAGCGCGCCATCGAGATCCCGGCGCGCCGGCACAAGCCCAACCCGAAGATGACGCTGCACCTGCGCGGCGCCAGCGGCAACAACCTCAAGGGCGTGGACCTGGACATCCCGTCCGGCCTGCTGACCTGCATCACCGGCGTGTCCGGCTCGGGCAAGTCGACCCTGATCAACGACACCCTGTTCTCGCTGGCGGCCAACGAGATCAATGGTTCCTCGCACCCGATCGCTCCCTACAAGGAAGTGGACGGGCTGGATCTGTTCGACAAGGTGGTGGACATCGACCAGTCGCCGATCGGCCGCACCCCGCGCTCGAACCCGGCCACCTACACCGGTCTGTTCACGCCGCTGCGCGAGCTGTACGCGCAGGTGCCCGAAGCGCGTGCGCGCGGCTATTCGCCGGGGCGTTTCAGCTTCAACGTGCGCGGCGGCCGCTGCGAAGCGTGCCAGGGCGATGGCCTGATCAAGGTGGAAATGCACTTCCTGCCGGACGTGTACGTGCCCTGCGATGTCTGCCATGGCAAGCGCTACAACCGCGAAACGCTGGAGATCCTCTACAAGGGCTACAACATCAACGACGTGCTGCAGATGACCGTCGAAGATGCGCTGAAGCTGTTCGAACCGGTGCCGAGCATTGCGCGCAAGCTGGAAACCCTGGTCGACGTGGGCCTGAGCTACATCAAGCTGGGCCAGAGTGCGACGACGTTGTCCGGTGGTGAAGCGCAGCGCGTGAAGCTCTCCAAGGAACTGTCGCGCCGCGATACCGGGCGCACGCTGTACATCCTGGATGAGCCGACCACCGGCCTGCACTTCCACGATATCGAGGCGCTGCTCGGCGTGCTGCACAAGCTGCGCGACGAAGGCAACACGGTGGTGGTGATCGAGCACAACCTGGATGTGATCAAGACCGCCGACTGGATCGTCGATCTGGGTCCGGAAGGCGGCCATCGCGGTGGCACCATCCTTGTCACCGGTACGCCGGAAGACGTGGCGGCGTGCCCGACCTCGTACACCGGCCAGTTCCTGGCCAAGATGCTGCCTTCCACCAGCGCGCGCCCGGAACAGCCGGCCGCCGTGGCCAACAAGCCCGACGCCCGCCCGCCGCGCAAGGCCAAGCCGGAAAAGCCGGCCAAGGTGGCCAAGAAGGCGGTTGCCGCCACGCGTGCGGCAACCCCCAGCAAAACCAGCCCTGCCAAGACCACGAAGGCGAAGAAGAAGTAATGAGCAGCGAACACAAGATCCTCGCCCGCGTACCGATCAGCGTCCGCTGGCGCGACATGGACAGCATGGGCCACGTCAACAACGCCAAGTACATCTCCTACCTGGAAGAAGCGCGTGTGCGCTGGATGCTGGGGGTGGAGGGCGTTTCGATGACCGACCGCATCGCACCGGTAGTGGCGGCGACCAACGTCAACTACCGCCTGCCGATCGTGTGGCCCAACGACATCGTGGTGGAGCTTTTCGTCGAGCGCCTCGGCAACAGCAGCGTGACCATCGGCCACCGCATCGTGGACGAGAAGAACGACAGCACGCTGTATTCGGACGGCAACGTGGTGGTGGTCTGGATGGACACGCAGACCGGCAAGAGCGCGCCGTTGCCCGAGGCGATCCGTACCGCGTCGAGCTGACAGGTTTCGCCGCGCCGAACTGAAAGGTAGTGCCGGCCATCGGCCGGCACTACCCTTCTACGCCCCATGAAGGTTTACGGTAGCGCGCTGCGCACCTGCAACGTTCCATCCACCTTGCGCCCGTCTTCCAGGCTCAGCCGCAACGGCAGCTGCGCCCCCGCTTTCAGCGCCACCTCCGGCTGCATCAACATCAGGTGAAGGCCACCGGGTTTCAGCTCGACCGTTGCGCCCGCCGCGATGGGCAGGCGCTCCACCGCGCGCATGCGGCTGACCCCGTCCACCAGCGTGGTTTCGTGCAGCGACACATCGCCGAACGCTTTGCTGCCGGCAGCGACCACCACCACCGGGGCGCGACAGTCATTGCGGATCTGGCCGTAGCCGGCCGCCATCGGCATCGCGCCCGGAGGCAGGCGAAGCCAACCATCGCGCAGCGACACGCAGGCGGGCTCCGCCGCCATGGCCACCGCCGATGCTGCGAACGCACACACCCCCAACAATACGCACACGAATGGTTTGGTTATCATCGGCTTCGTTCCCTGTCCGCAACGAGACTGCAGCATGACGACGCTCATCGAGGTGATCAACCATGGCCCCATCCGCGAACTGCGGCTGGCGCGCCCCCCGGTCAATGCGTTGGACACCGAGCTGTGCCGGCACCTGATCCAGGCGATCAACCAGGCCATGGCCGATGACGTGCACGGCATCGTGCTCTCGGGCAGCGAGCGCATCTTCAGCGCTGGCATGGACGTGCCGCACCTGCTCAGCCACGGCGAGGACAAGCACAAGCTTCTGGACAGCTGGCAGGCCTTCTTCGGCGCAGTGCGCACGCTGGCCGAATGCCGCGTGCCGGTAGTGGCCGCCCTGACCGGGCACGCCCCGGCCGGTGGCTGCGTGCTCGCCCTGTGCTGCGACTACCGGATCATCGCGCGCAGCCCCGATGCCGCCCATCCCACCGTGATCGGCCTGAACGAGGTCCAGGTCGGGCTGGTTGCGCCGGAAGGGATCCAGCGCCTGATGCGCCGCGTCGTCGGGCATCACCGGGCCACTACCCTGCTGGTCGGCGGCGAGATGGTGCCGGCCGAGCGTGCGCTGGAGATCGGGCTGGTCGATGAGGTGGTCGATGCCGACCTGGTCGTCGCCCGCGCCGTGGTCTGGCTGCAGGCCCTGCTCAAGCTGCCGCGGCAGCCGATGCTGCTGACCCGCACCATCGCCCGCGCCGACCTGCACGAGGCCCTGCACGCCGATCTGATCCAGCTCGACCGCTTCGTCGAGGCCTGGTACGCCCCGGACGCCCAGCAGGCGCTGCAGGGGCTGGTGGCCCGGCTGGGCAAGGGATGACCCACCACGGCTGACGCACCCGCGCACACCGGTAGTGCCGGCCGCTGGCCGGCAACCAGGCAATGAATGGTCGAAGTGGCGCGTGGTTGCCGGCCATGGGCCGGCACTACCCTATAATTTGCGTTCGCCCACCCCAGGTTGCTTCCCTTGTCCGCCACGCACGAACCCGTCGTTTCCGAGCTGATCGACCTGCTCTCGCTCGAACGCCTGGAAGACAATCTGTTCCGCGGCCAGAGCCGCGATATCGGCACCAAGTACGTCTTTGGCGGCCAGGTGCTGGGCCAGGCGCTGTCGGCCGCCCAGAAGACCGTCGAGAACGGCCGCCACGTGCATTCGCTGCACGCCTACTTCCTGCGCGCGGGCAACATCGACCATCCCATCGTCTATGACGTGGACCGCACCCGCGATGGCGGCAGCTTTTCCGTGCGCCGGGTCACCGCGATCCAGCACGGCAAGGTGATCTTCTTCTGCGCGGCCTCGTTCCAGCAGGCCGAGACCGGCGCCGAGCACCAGCACAAGATGCCGGAAGTGCCGCAGCCCGAAGACATCGAGCCGAACCAGCCGCTGCCGCAGGCGGTCCTGGATCGCCTGCCGATCAAGGTGCAGCGCTGGCTCTCGCGCGGCGGCCCGTTCGAGTTCCGCCACGTGTACCCGCGCGATGAACTCAATCCGCCCAAGCGTCCGCCGTACCACCAGGTGTGGCTGCGCCTGAACGAGACCGTTGGCGATGCCCCTGAGCTGCACCAGGCACTGCTCGCCTACGCCTCGGATTTCCATCTGCTGGGCACCGCGACCTTCCCGCACGGCATCAGCTACTACCAGCCGCACGTGCAGATGGCCTCGCTGGACCACGCGATCTGGTTCCACCGCCCGTTCCGCGCCGACGATTGGCTGCTGTACTCGCTCGACAGCCCCAGCGCGCAGGATTCGCGCGGACTGGCGCGTGGCCAGTTCTTCACCCGCAACGGCATCCTGGTCGCCAGCACCGCGCAGGAAGGCCTGATCCGGGTGGTCGAGGACAGTGCCGCGGCCGCCGCCGTACCGGCCAAGGACTGACATGAGACAGATCTTCAACAGCCAGCGCGTGGAAACCGTCGAAGGCGTGGCCCAGCTGCTGCGCGACGCCGGCATCGAAGTGCGCATCACCAACGGGCGCTCGTACCACAGCAAGCGCGGCAGCCAGTTCAGCTATCTGGACAAGGAAAAGGCCACCACCCACCCGACTTTGTGGGTGGTGCATGCCGACGACCAGCCGCGCGCGCGCGAGATTCTGCGCGATGCACGCCTGCTGGAAACCACCCGCCGCGACCACCCGACCGCGCAGTTCGCGTTCCGCGACGAGGTCGCCCAGGCCGACGCCCCGCGCAACTGGGCCTGGCGCATCCGCATCGGCCTGCTGCTGGTGATCGCTGCCGTGGCGATGGTGGTGGTCATGCGCCACCGCGGCGCGCCGGTGGTGGCGCCCGCCCCGGCACCGGTGACCCAGCCGGCCTCGACGCCAACCGCACCGGCCGCCACGCCGCCGGAAGAAGAGGAAGTGCGGGTCCGGATCCAGCCCACCGAATAACAGGTCGTGCCGGCCGCTGGCACGACCCGGTCACATCCGGGCCCGGCACGCGTCATGATGGGACCATCCCCGGGGGAGGACACCATGACGCCGCATCCGCTGACCACCACGCTCGAACGCGAGCTGCCCGCCGCCGCCGGTGGCTGCCAGCAGTCCTACGGCCGCATCGTGCTGGCCTGCCAGAACACGGTCACCGCGATCGCGCTGGCGATCACCCGCGACGTGCACGCCAGTGAGGACATCGCGCAGGAGGCCTTCATCAAGGCCTGGCAGCAGCTCAACCAGTTGCACAGCCATGCCAGCTTCCTGCCATGGCTGCGCCAGATCACCCGCAACCTGGCCCGCGACTGGCTGCGCGCCAACCGCGGCCGTCCGCTCTCCGGCGAAGCCGCCGAAATCGCCATCAACATGGCTGCCGACCCCAGCCCGAGCGCTCCGGAGCACCTGCAGCGGGTGGAAGAGGAACTGGCGGCCGAAGAGATCATCTCGGCGCTGCCCGAAGACAGCCGCGAGACCCTGCTGCTGTATTACCGCGAAGGCCAGAGCTCGCAGCAGGTCGCCGATCTGCTCGGCCTCAGCGACGCCGCCGTGCGCAAGCGCCTCTCGCGCGCACGTGCCACCGTGCGCGACGAGATGATGCGCCGCTTCAGCGAGTTCGCACGCAGCAGCGCGCCGAGTGCCGCGTTCGCCACGACGGTGGTCTCGATGGTGCTGGTCGCCGCGCCCGGTACGGCCAGTGCCGCGATCCTGCTCGGTACCGGGCTGGGTACCAGCAAGCTCGGGCTGGGCGGTGCCAGCGTTTCCGGCGGTGCCGCCCTGGGTTCACTGAGTGCGGCGGCCAGCCAGAGCCACGTGCTGCCGCCGGATTTCGCCTGGGGCGCGATCGCCGGCAGCGTGGTCGGGGGCGTACTGGGCAGCTACCTGGGGGGCCGTTACCTGCTCTCGTACGCCGAGAACGAGAGTGAGCGAGCCGCCATCCGCGGGTTCGTGCACTACAGCACGTTCACTGCCATGCTGACGTGCGTCGCCGTCTTCGCCCTGAGCTTCCTGCCGCTGGCCTGGTACTGGCCCGTGGTGGCGTTGGCGATCGGGCTTGGCCTGATCAACTATCAGTGTCTCGTTCCGCTGCAGCGGATCATGGCCCCGATGATCGCGCGCGATGCGGCGCGCCATGGACGCACCGGCCCGAACTGGAAATACGAGTCGCTGTACGGCCGCAAGGCGCTGTGGGTGATGAACCTGTTCGTGGTCGGCACCATCGTCTGGGCGATGTACAGGAACGGCCGGATCTGACACAGAAAAGCGCCGGTCGATGACCGGCGCTTTCGTCCTGCAGCTCCAGCGGGATGCTTACTTCGCCGCCGGTGCCTTCGGCGCCATCGGCGGCTTGCCGTCGCGGTGCTTGCCATCGCGATGATCGCCACGCGGGCCAGCGAACGGGCCCTTGGCTGCATCGAACTCGGCCTTGCTCAGCTGGCCGTCCTTGTTGGTGTCGGCCGCGGCGAACCAGGCGTCACGATGCTGCTTCATGCGCAGCTCGCGGTCGGCCTTGTCCAGGTAGCCATCCTTGTTGACGTCCATCTCATCGAAGCGCGCGGCCAGGCGCGGATCGGCCTTGGCTTCCTCACGGCTGATGCGGCCATCCTTGTTGGTGTCCAGCTTGGCCATCCAGTCGCCATGGCCACCCGGGCCACGCCCGTGGCGCTTGCCGTGCCCGCGCGGCAGTTCCTCGCGGGAGAGCTTGCCGTCCTTGTTGGTGTCCAGGGTGTCGAACTGCGCGGCCAGGCGCGGGGCCTTCGCCGCTTCGGCGCGGTCGATGAAGCCATCGCCATTGGTATCCAGCTTGGCGCGGGCAGGCTTGTCGCCGGCGACGGGGGTATCGGCGGCGACCGCCAGGCCGGCAGCACCGGTGGACAGCAGCAGGGCCAGCAGCAGGAGGGATTTGCGGTTGCGCATGGGTAACTCCGGTTCGTAAGGGATTCTGCGTGTGGTGCATGGCACCCACACCGGTAACAACGCGTGGGCGCCAGCAGCGTTGACAGCCCGGCCGGCCACGTTCATTTGGCAGACAGTCGCGCCGGCTGCGACGGCACGGGGCTATGCTGTGGGCATGGCAATACACGGCGACCGCGACGACGAGCTGCGACTGTTCCAGACCGGCGACCACCCCTGTGGCTACTGGCCGGAACGGGCCGCACGCGATCTGGTGCTCGATCCCAACGATCCGCGGCTGGGCACGCTGTACCCGATGGCGCTGGGCTGGGGCTTCCGCCGCTCCGGCGATCTGGTCTACCGCCCGCACTGCGCCGACTGCCACGCCTGCGTGGCCGTGCGCATCCCCGTGGCCCGCTTCGCGCCGGACCGCAGCCAGCGCCGCTGCCTGGCCCGCAATGCGGACCTGGAAGTGCGCATCGTCGCGGCCCAGCAGACCGACGAGCAGTTCGCGCTGTACCACCGCTACCTCACCCACCGCCACGCGCAGGGCGGCATGGACGAGCACGGCCCGCACGAGTTCGACCAGTTCCTGATCGGGCGCTGGTCGCAGGGCCGCTTCATCGAGATCCGCGGCCCGGCCGCGGACGGCCACCGCGGCCCCCTGCTCGCTGTCGCCGTGACCGATGTGACCCCGCAGGGGCTCTCGGCGGTCTATACCTTCTTCGACCCGGACCAGGCCCATCGCGGCCTGGGCACCTTCGCGATCCTGCAGCAGATCGCCTGGGCCCAGCGCGAGCAGCTGCCGCACCTGTACCTGGGTTACTGGATCCGCGACCACCGGAAAATGGACTACAAGCGACGGTTCCGCCCGCTGGAGGCCTACGATGGGCGCCGCTGGCACGCCTTCGATGACGAACGGGACGGCCGCTGACGCAACACTGACACCGTGCCGGGTGCAAAATAGGCGGATGAAAGCCCATCCCCTGATCCTTGCCCTGGCCCTGCTCTGCGGCGCCTGCGCACAGACCCCTGCCAAGACCGCCGCCATGCCGGAGACTGCTTCCGCACCGCTGCGGATCGCCACCTACAACACCTCCCTGTACAGCGACGAGACCGGCGGCCTGATCGCCGAGCTCGAAGGCGACAGCGAACACGCGCGCAAGATCGCCGCCGTCCTGCAGCAGGTCCGCCCGGATCTGGTGCTGCTCAACGAGTTCGACTACGACGATGCCCACCGCGCCGCCGACCTGTTCCAGCAGCGCTACCTGGAAGCCGCCCAGCCCGGCGGTGGCGAGCCGCTGCACTACGCTTACCGCTACCTCGCCCCGGTCAACACCGGCGTGCAGAGCGGCCTGGACCTGGACAACAACGGCGAGATCGGCGGCGAAGGCCGCGCCCGTGGCAACGATGCCTGGGGCTACGGCCTGCACCCGGGCCAGTACGGCATGCTGGTGCTGTCGCGCTACCCGATCGACGAGGCCAAGGTCCGCAGCTTCCAGCTGCTGAAGTGGAGCACCATGCCCGGCGCGCTGCGCCCGATCGATCCGCGCACCGGTAAATCCTTCTACAACGACCACGTCTGGTCGCAGCTGCGCCTGTCCTCCAAGTCGCATTGGGACGTGCCGGTGAACACCCCGAACGGCACCGTGCACGCCCTGGTCTCGCACCCCACCCCGCCGGTCTTCGACGGCCCGGAAAAGCGCAACGCCGCCCGCAACCACGACGAACTGCGCCTGTGGCAGGACTACCTCAAGGACCGCGACACGTCCTGGCTGTGCGATGACCGTGGCCACTGTGGCGGCCTTCCGCAGGACGCGCGCTTCGTCATCCTCGGCGACCTCAACAACGACCCGATCGACGGCGACGGCCGCCACGAAGCCATCGTCGAACTGATCGAAAACCCGCGTGTCCTGCGCTACCCCACCCCGCGCAGCGTCGGCGCCGAACAGACCAGCCTGGCCTACGCCGAAAAAGGCATCGTCCGCAAGGGCGCCCCCTTCCATGCCACCGGCGACTTCGGCCCGAAATCCGGCACCATGCGCCTGGACTACGTGCTGCCCTCGGTCGGCTTCAGCTACCTCGGCAGCGGCGTGTTCTGGCCGTCCAATGACAGCCCGGAAGCAAAAATCGCCGACGGCAGCGACCACCACCTCGTGTGGGTCGACCTGAAGTAAGGCCCGCGTCGCTCTTAACAAAAAAACGGCGAGCCAAGGCTCGCCGTTTTTCGTTTGCTCCGCTGTTCGAACCGCGCAACCGACCTTCCACGAGGAGGTGATCGGGCAGACCGATCACCTCACACCGGCAGCACCCAAGGCGCCCTGCCTCACGACCGCAACTCGATCCCGATCGCCTCGGCGGCCTCACGCGCGATCTTCCGCGCCTCATCGATGTCCGCCCCCCGCGCCAGTGTCACCCCGACCCGGCGATGCCCATGCACGCTCGGCTTGCCGAACAGACGCAGTGCCGAATCCGGATGCACCAGCGCCGCGGCCACGTTGCTGAAGAACGGGACACCCTCGCCGTGTGCCAACAGCGCGCACGAGGCCGACGGACCGCTCTGGCGGATCACCGGAATCGGCAGCCCCAGGATCGCGCGCGCATGCAGCGCGAACTCACTGAGCTCCTGCGAAGCCAACGTCACCAGACCGGTGTCATGCGGACGCGGCGACACCTCGCTGAACCACACCTCGTCGCCCTTCACGAACAACTCGACCCCGAACAGACCCCAGCCGCCCAGCTCATCGGTGATCGCCTGCGAGATCTCCTCGGCCCGTGCCAGCGCACGCGGCGACATCGGCTGCGGCTGCCAGCTCTCGCGATAATCCCCGTCCTTCTGCCAATGGCCGATCGGGGCACAGAACGACGTGCCACCGGCATGGCGCACGGTCAGCAGCGTGATCTCGTACTCGAAGTCGATGAACCCTTCCACGATGCAGCGCCCGGCCCCGGCACGGCCGCCGGTCTGCGCGTACTCCCAGGCCGGGGCGATGTCCGCCTCGCTGCGCAGCGTGCTCTGGCCCTTGCCCGAGGAGGACATCACCGGCTTGACCACGCACGGCAGCCCGATCGCCGCCACGGCGGCACGGTACTCGGCGTCGGTATCCACGAAGCGGTACGGCGAGGTCGGCAGGCCCAGCGTCTCGGCCGCCAGACGGCGGATGCCCTCGCGGTCCATGGTCAGGCGCGCGGCACGCGCGGTCGGCACGACCCGCAGGCCCTGCTCCTGTTCCAGCTGGACCAGCGTCTCGGTGTGGATCGCCTCGATCTCCGGCACCACCAGGTGCGGCTTCTCCTGCGCGATCAGCGCGCGCAGCGCCATCGCGTCGAGCATGTCGATCACGTGCGAGCGGTGCGCCACCTGCATCGCCGGGGCATCGGCATAACGGTCGGCGGCGATCACCTCCACCCCCAGCCGCTGCAGTTCGATGGCGACCTCCTTGCCAAGTTCACCGGACCCCAGCAGCAGCACACGGGTGGCGGAAGGAGACAGCGGCGTACCGAGCGTGGACATGGCGGTGTTCCGGGCAACAGAGACGGGAGGGCATTCTAGCCGCTGCGGCCGCCCCATGGCCGGCTGGCCCGGCACTTGCGGACTGATATCAATTTGATATCGTCCTATCAACTACCCAAGGACGCCCTGCCATGAAAGAGAAGTCGATCCGCTCGCTGTCCGGCCTGCCCTTCCTGCTGCTGGTCCTGGCCCTGACCGGGCTGGCGGCCTGGCTGTTCGTGGCCGGCGTGGAGCGTGGCAACCGCAACCCGGCGCTGATCGTGGCAGGCCTGCTGCTGGCCACCACCGCCCTGGTCAGCCTGGTCGGGTTGTATACCGTGCAGCCCAACCAGGCGGTGGTGGTCAGCCTGTTCGGCAAGTACGTCGGCACCGTGAAGGAGAACGGCCTGCGCTGGAACAACCCGTTCTTCACCAAGGTCAAGGTGAGCCAGCGCGTGCGCAACTTCGAAAGCGGCAAGCTGAAGGTCAACGAGCTGGACGGCAGCCCGATCGAGATTGCCGCGGTGATCGTGTGGCAGGTGGTGGACGCCTCCGAGGCCGTCTACAACGTGGACGACTACGAAAGCTTCGTGCACATCCAGTCCGAATCGGCGCTGCGTGCGATGGCCACCAGCTACCCGTATGACCAGCACGAGGAGGGCCAGTTGTCGCTGCGCAGCCATGCCGCCGAGATCTCCCAGCACCTCAAGGACGAACTGGCCGAGCGCCTGGCCGATGCCGGGGTGCAGGTGATCGATGCGCGCATCAGCCACCTCGCCTACGCACCGGAAATCGCACAGGCCATGCTGCAGCGCCAGCAGGCCAACGCGGTCATTGCTGCGCGCACGCGGATCGTGGCCGGTGCGGTCGGCATGGTTGAGATGGCCCTGGCCGAACTGCAGAAGAACGGCGTGGTCCAGCTCGATGAAGAGCGCAAGGCGCACATGGTGAGCAACCTTTTGACCGTGCTGTGTTCGGACCGTGGCACCCAGCCGGTGGTCAACGCCGGTTCGCTGTATTGATGCACCAGCATGCCGGCCCATGGTCGTCAGCTGCCAACGCAACCCGGCGCCGAGGGGACGGCACGGGGTGTAGAAAAAGGACCCCCGCATGACCGAAAAGAAAGCGTACCCGCTGCGTATCAATGCCGACGTCCTGGCGGCGGCGCAGCGCTGGGCCGACGACGACCTGCGCAGCCTCAATGCGCAGATCGAATACGTGCTGCGTGATGCACTGCGCAAGGCCGGACGCCTTCCCAGACCCACCACCGACAAGGAGAGCAAGTCATGAGCAAGCGCTGGAACTACCTGACCATTGAGGTGAAGCCGAACCTGATGGGAATCGTCAACGCCGAGCAGATCCAGCAGGAACTGACCAGGCAGGGCCAACTGGGCTGGGAGCTGGTCAACGCGATCAGCCTGGTGTCGGCACCTCCGTTCACGACGACGGTGCTGCTCTTCAAGAAGGAGGCATGAGGTGAGTGCACTTCACCGCTTCGACGTCGCCCCATCGCCGGCCTGGCGGTTGCTGTGGTTGTGGGTTCCGCTGCTGCTGGTCGCTGGCGTGATGGTGGGCACCGCGCTGGATGCACCGGAGCGCTCGCACACCGAACTGTTCATCACCCTGCCGTTCCTGGCGGTGCTGGCCGCGGCGCTGACCTGGGCGTACACCCGGCGCAGCATCGTGCTGCACCAGGACACGCTGGAGGTGCAGTCGACCTTCTACCGCAAGCGCGTGCCGGTGAGCGCCATGCGCCTGGATGAGGCGCGCATCGTCGATTTCGCCGAGCATGGCCGCTACAAGCCCACGATCAAGACCAACGGCTACGGCATGCCCGGGTTCCAGTCCGGTCATTACCGGATGGCCGACCGCAGCAAGGCATTCTGCCTGATCACCGACAGCAGCCGTGTGCTGCACCTGCCGCTGCGCGATGGCAGCGCCGTGCTGGTCAGCCCGGAGCGCCCACGGGCACTGCTCGATGCGCTGCAGGTGCTGGCCGGACCGCCGCGCGCGCACTAAGCTGACCGCATGCGCCGATCTCCCGCCCTGCTGATCAACACCGCCGAGATCGAACTGTGGCCCGGCGGCCTGCTGCGTGCACGCGGCTCTGCCGACGCGCGCGCCCTGGCCCGCGCCCAGTGGGTACTGCGGCGCAAGCGCGATGGGCGCTACCTCGCCGTCGCTACCGCCCACGGCGTGCTGCCGCTGGTGCCGCGCCTGATGCGCGAGCCGGGCATAGAGGAGGCGCTGGATGCGTTGGACCGCCAGCTGCTGGAGCACCGCCGTGGCGGCGCGCCCGATGCGGTGCTGCCCCTGAGTGGACTGCAGCATCGCCTCGAAACCCTCGGGATTGATGCCGATGCCTACGAGGCCGCGACCGGACTTGCACTGGAGGCCGAACCGGCGCAGCTGCACCTGGCCGGGTTCGACCGCTACCGTCGCCCCCTCTGGCTGCGCCGTGAGGCCGCCCGGGGCTGGCAACGCCTGCGCCAGCAGGCGTCCGCCGATGGCATCGCACTGGATGCGATCTCCGGTTACCGCAGCCACGATTACCAGCTCGGCATTTTCGCGCGCAAGCGCGGCCGTGGGCTGAGCGTGGAGGACATCCTCACGGTCAACGCCGCGCCCGGGTACAGCGAACACCACAGCGGCTACGCGTTGGATATCGGCACCCCGGGCGAACCGCCGGCGGAAGAATCGTTCGAGTCGACTGCCGCGTTCGCGTGGCTGGGCGAGCATGCCGGGCGCTTCGGGTTCCAGCTGAGCTACCCGCGCGACAACCCGCACGGGATCGTCTACGAACCGTGGCACTGGTGCTGGCGCGCCGCCACACCCTGACCGGGGCGCCGAAGCCGCCGGCCGCGTAGCCTCACCCCTGCGAACGATTGGTCGTCGCCTTCGGATCCACCGTGAAATCGGCGATCCGCCACAGGTACAGGCTGGCGTAGGTCCGGAACGGCCCCCATTTCTCGCCGCGGGCGAGCAGCTCTTTCGGGCTGGGCATCCGCTCGGCCTTGTCCACGCGCTGGGCGCCCTTGCGGACCCCCAGGTCGTCCACCGGCAGGATGTCCGGGCGGCCGAGCCGGAACATCAGCATCATCTCCACCGTCCAGCGGCCGATGCCGCGGATCGGCACCAGCGCATCGATGATGGCGTCGTGGTCCATCACCGACATCCGGCGCAGGTCGGGAATCTCGCCGGCCGCCTCGCGCCGCGCAAGGTCGCGCAGCGCCAGTGTCTTGTTGCCCGATACCCCGCACACCCGCAGCCCCGCATCGTCGATGCGCGACAGCGTATCGGCATGCAGACGGGGGCTGCCGATGGCGGTCTCCACGCGCCCGACGATGGTCGAGGCCGCCTTTCCGCTGAGCTGCTGGAACAGGATCGCGCGCGCGAGCGCATCGACCGGGTCGAAGGTCTTCGCCCAGCCGGGCTGCGCCTGGATGGGGCCGAGCCGCTTCATCCAGGTGCCCAGCCGCCGGTCGCGCCGACTCAACCAGTCATGCGCTTCATCAACATCGAAGCCGCGGCGGTACCGGGGCATGTCAGCGCCTCAGCGCATTCAGGCCGTAGGCCAGCCAGCCCACCATCAGCGCGGTGCCACCGACCGGCGCCAGCTGGGTGCTGAGCTTCCACAGCGCGCCAGCCACCAGGCTGCCGGAGAACAGCAGCGTGCCGATCAGCAGGACATACAGCGCCAGGCGGCCCAGCGTGTTCTGCTGCGTGGGGCCCAGCACCGCCAGCGCCACGCCGTGCCCGAACGCGTACAGCGCCGCCGTGGTCACGTGCGACTGCGCCAGCGGGTCGGCGATGCCGTGCGAAGCATAGGCCGACAGCCCGACCGCGGTGGCCGCCAGCAGGCCGCCCAGGCCGGCCAGCAGGGAGGGTTTGCGCGTGCGTCGTTCCAGGTTGAGCATGCTTGCGTCCTTCAGACAGTGCCCCGTGGCCGGAGCCAAAAAAAAACGCGCCGCAGGAAGCGGCGCGTTTCAGGTCGTGCGTTACATCACGGCAACCGTCGGTTTACTTGACGGCCCAGTAGATGTCGTACGTGCCTTCCGGAGTGAACGACTTGTCCACGCCGTCCTTCCAGGACTCGTACGGACGATCGATCACTTCGTTGCCGCCGGTCACCGACCACGCACGCAGGGCGTTGCGGGCGATGTCCAGGCCAGCCATGTGGCCGGTGTAGGCCGCGTGGGCCGAACGGTGCGGAGCGACATGCACGTACTTGACCGGGGCACCACCGTCGATCTTCACCGTCAGGGCTTCGGCAGTCGCGCCTTCAGCACCCTTCTTCTTGACCGGCTGGGCCACGTCGAAGGCGTACTTCTCGGCGCCGAAATCGGTGGTGATGATGCGGAACGGACCGGCGGCTTCGAGGTTGTTGGCCTCCATGACGCGCTTGATCCACTCCTGGTTGTCCTTGATGGACTTGGTGATGGTTTCCTGGCCGCGGTCCACATTGCCGGCGGTGACGACCAGCAGGTCCTCGGCCGGGACGTCCACGATGGCCAGATCGGTCAGCGGGGCTTCGGCGGTGCGGTAGTCCACGTTCGGCACAGTGGCCAGCATGTTGGCCATGCGCGACAGACCCAGCTTCAGGTCGTCACCGGCGTGACGGCTGACGTACAGGCCAGCGTAACGACCGAACAGGTTGAAACCGTACTTGACGTTGTAGTCCTGCGTGATCTTGACGTTGCGGCCACCCTTGCCGGTCGGCTCGAGGGTGAAGTTGGTCACCTTGTCGTGGCCCTTGCTCTCGTCCTCGATGGCGATGGCAACGTGCTTGTTCTGCTCGGACTCGGTGATCACCCAGCTACCCTGGCCCAAGGAACCTTCCTTGGAGGTGTAGTCCAGGCGTGCGCCGACGCCGGCAGCGGGGCCGGAGTGCTTCAGTTCAACGGCGGGATCGCGCAGCAAGAGCGGGTTCCAGTCCTTGAAGCGGCGCAGGCTGTTGACCGTGTCGAACACGATCGTCATCTTGCGGTTGGTCTCGATGCTTTCGGAAATATGGCGCTCGCCCGGCAGACATACGCCAATGATGACGAACAGGCCAGCCACGATCCCCAAGGCGATCAGGAACTCGATAATACGGGTCATTCAGGAGTCTCCGGGGCCGATCCCACGGCCGGGTTGATTGAAGCGAAGCGCCAATCCTAGCAGGCTTCGCCGGTGTTGTTGATCAGGGTTGGCACACCGGTTTCCATGTCGGCAGCGGTTTTGCATAGACAAGGAGCGGAAAGATAACGCATCGCGCGTGTCAGCACGTAGCGGATGGACAATATTTCTTTGCCGGATTCGGCCGTCAGGCCCGAAAACACCCCCGCATCGCTTGCGCCGCAAGGGTTTCACGAAATTCGGCAAATACATCGGGACCGGCGGCTGCACGATGGCCTCCGCCGGTCCGCCCGGCTCAGACCAGCTGCAGTTCGAAGGCCTTGAGCACGGCCCGGGTGCGGTCGCGCACGCCCAGCTTGGAGAGGATGTTGGACACGTGGTTCTTGATGGTGCCCTCGGCCACACCCAATGAATTGGCGATCTCCTTGTTGGAGAAGCCGCTGGCCATCAGCCGCAGGATCTCGGTCTCGCGGTCGGTCAGCGGGTCGGGCCGGTCCAGGCTCACGAACTCGTTGCGCATGTGCTCCAGCCCGGACAGCAGCCGCTGGGTGACCGCCGGCTGGACCAGCGATCCGCCATCGGCCACGGTCCGGATCGCCCCCACCAGCTGGTCCAGGGTCACATCCTTGAGCAGATAGCCCTTGGCGCCGGCCTTGAGCCCGGCCAGCACCAGCTGGTCGTCATCGAAGGTGGTCAGGATGATGGTCGGCGGCAGCTGGTTCAGCCGCGACAGCATCTGCAGCGCCTCCAGGCCGGACATCACCGGCATGCGCATGTCCATCAGGACCACGTCCGGGCGGACCTGCGGGACCACCTCGACTGCCTGGCGGCCATCGGCGGCCTCGGCGACCACCTCGATGCCGTCATCGAGCGCCAGCAGCGAGCGGATCCCCTGCCGCACCAGGGTTTGGTCGTCGACCAGGCAGACGCGAATCATCAACGCACTCCTTCAATGACAGCGCTCAGCATCAATACTGGCACGCCGGGTACCGAGGCACGAAGGCGGAAGCCCTGGCCCCGGCGGGTTTCGATCTGCAGCTCACCACCGCATTGTTGCAGGCGCTCGCGCATCCCGCGCAACCCGTTGCCGACCACGATGCCGTCGGCCCCCACCCCGTCATCATGCGCTTCCAGCACCACGATGCCCGGTGGCTCGCGCCGGACCTTGATCCACAGGTTGCGCGCGCCGGCGTGGCGCACCGCATTGGTGATGATTTCCTGGGTGCAGCGCAGCAGTACGTGGGCCCGCTCGGGGTCTTCCACGCTCAGCGGCTCGTCGATATCCAGGTGGATGTCCAGCGAGGGGACCTGCTCGGTCAGCGGGCGCAGGGCCGCGGCCAGGTCGATCGCGCCGCTGTCGCGCAGCTGGCTCACCGCCTCGCGCACGTCGGTCAGCAGCAGCTTGGCCAGGGTGTGGGCCTGGTGCACATGCTCCTGGGCCTGGCCCTCGGTGATGTGGCCGGCCACCTCCAGGTTGAGGCTGAGGGCGGTGAGGTGGTGGCCCAGCAGGTCGTGCAGCTCGCGGGAGATGCGGGTGCGTTCATTGACCCGGGCGCTTTCGGCCAGCAGCACGCGGGTCGCGCGCAGCTCGGTATTGAGCCGGCGCTGTTCCTCGCGGGCATCGGTCTGCTGCCGGGCCACCAGGCTGGTCACGAAGATGAACATGGAGAAGCCGCCATACAGCAGCGACTGCATCACCGCCTCGAACAGCGAGAAATTCAGGATCAGGTAGTAGACCGGCAGGACCGCCAGCTGGCTCAACAACAGCCAGATCACCCCGCCGCGCACCGGCAGCATCCAGGGAATGACCCCGGCAGCGACCATCATCAGGATGCTGCCCAGGCCCGAACCGCTCAGGTAGCTCACGCCCAGCGCCGAGGCAGTGAGCAGCACCAGCATGACCCGGTCGTACCAGCGCGAGTGGCCGCCGTTGCGCAGCCCGCGGGTCAGCCAGAAGTAGCCGGCACCGAAGGCCAGGTACGCGGCGAACAGCCACAGCGCCCACGCATCGACGCCACCGCCGCGGCGCAGCAGCGCTTCGTACTGCGAGTAAACCAGAGGAAGTCCGACCATGACCCAGGTGAACAGGCCGGCCAGTCGCAGTACTCGGGTGTGGCTGAGGTATCCCAACATGGACGCATAGTAGGCTGAACCTGTTCCCCTGCACTCCCACAGAAGTCATGCCTGTCGGCTCGCGGGGGGAAGCCACCCATGCAATAATCGGACCGAGGGCCCCTCGATGGGCCAACCGCGTTACCCCACGGAGTCACAATGTCGATTGTCATCCGCGACGTGCGCGAGCACGAGCTCGATTCCGTCCTGGCCCTGAACAACAATGCCGGCCTGGCCATCCTGCCGTTGGATGCCGCTCGCCTGCGTCTGTTCTATGAAAGCGCTGAGTATTTCCGCGTCGCCGAGCGCGACGGCAACCTGGCCGGTTTCCTGATCGGCTTCGGCAGCGACAGCCAGCACGACAGCAGCAACTTCGCCTGGTTCAAGCAGCAGCTGGATACCAAATTCTTCTACATCGACCGCATCGTGGTCGCCAGCCGCCGTCGCGGCGGCGGTGTCGGCCGTGCGTTCTATGCCGACGCCCAGAGCTACGCCGAGCTGCGCTATCCGCAGCTCACCTGCGAAGTCTTCCTGGACCACGGCGCCGATGCCGCCCTGCTCTTCCACGGCAGCTTCGGCTTCCGCGAAGTCGGGCAGAACAACATGGCCCACGTGGATGTGCGCGCCAGCATGCTGCTCAAGGACCTGTGCAGTTACCAGTGGGTGCACGACACCTACGGTGACCAGCTGCCGGATGTGCCCTGGGTGGGCCATCGCCGCGAGCCGCTGCGCGCGCAGCAGCAGACGGGGACCTGATCGGTGGCAGCGAACATGGATTTTGAACAGGCCGGTGAACTGAAGATCGGCCAGGTCGGCATCGCCAATCTGCGCATCCGCACCCTCGATGTCGAACGCCTTACCCGGGAAATGCAGGAACGCGTGGCGCGTGCGCCGAAGCTGTTCGGGCGTGCCGCAGTGATCCTTGATTTCGGCGGACTCAGCAAAATACCCGACGTGGCCACCGCCAAGGCACTGCTGGATGGCCTGCGCAGGGCCGGCGTGCTGCCGGTCGCGCTGGCCTATGGCACCACCGAAACCGACCTGCTCTCCCAGCAGCTCGGCCTGCCGCTGCTGGCCAAGTTCCGCGCCCAGTACGAGCGTGCCGAAGCCGAGCCGGCTCCCGCGCCGGTGGCTGAGCCGCCGCGCCGTTCGCGTGCCGCTGCCGCCGTACCCGCGGCGCCTGCCCCGAATGCCGTGGCCACCGGTGGCGCACCCAAGCCGGGCCGCATGCAGACCGTCAATGTCCGCTCGGGCCAGCAGCTGTACGCGGAGAACTGCGACCTGACCGTCATGGCCACCGTCGGCGCCGGCGCCGAAGTGATCGCCGACGGCAGCATCCACATCTACGGTACGCTGCGGGGCCGTGCCCTGGCAGGTGCCCAGGGCAACACCACGGCGCGTATTTTCTGCCGTGAATTCCACGCTGAACTGGTCGCCATCGCCGGCCATTACAAGGTACTGGACGATGTTCCGGACTCCCTGCGCGGCAAGGCCGTGCAGGTGTGGCTGGAACAGGACCAGATCAAGATCGCTGCGCTGGACTGACGCAGCCCCCAAACAGAAGAATCAGGAGAAATCCTTTGGCTGAAATCATCGTAGTCACCTCCGGCAAGGGCGGCGTCGGCAAGACCACCAGCAGCGCCAGCCTGGCCTGCGGGCTGGCACGTCGTGGCAAGAAGGTGGCCGTGATCGACTTCGACGTCGGCCTGCGCAACCTCGACCTGATCATGGGCTGCGAGCGCCGCGTGGTGTACGACTTCGTCAATGTCGTGCACGGCGAAGCGACCCTCAAGCAGGCCCTGATCAAGGACAAGCGCTTCGACAACCTGTACGTGCTGGCTGCCTCGCAGACCCGCGACAAGGACGCGCTGACCCAGGAAGGCGTGCGCAAGGTGCTCGACGACCTGGTCGCCGACGGCTTCGAATACATCATCTGCGACTCCCCGGCCGGCATCGAGAAGGGCGCGTTCCTGGCGATGTACTACGCCGACCGTGCGGTCGTGGTGGTGAACCCGGAAGTGTCTTCGGTGCGCGACTCGGACCGCATCATCGGCCTGCTCGACTCGAAGACCCACAAGGCCGAATCCGGCAAGAACGTGCCGGCCTTCCTGCTGCTCACGCGCTACAGCCCGGTGCGGGTGGAAAGCGGGGAGATGCTCAGCATCACCGACGTCGAAGAAGTGCTGGGCCTGAAGGCCATTGGCGTGGTGCCCGAGTCGGGCGACGTGCTCAATGCGTCCAACAAGGGTGAACCGGTCATTCTGGACCCCGAATCGGCGGCGGGCCAGGCATACGAAGATGCGGTTGGCCGCATCCTTGGCGAAGAGCGTCCGATGCGCTTCACCACCGTGGAGAAGAAAGGCTTCTTCAGCAAGCTGTTCGGAGGGTAAGCATGGGACTGTTCGATTTCCTGAACCGAAAGAAGACCACTGCCGAAACGGCCAAGAACCGCCTGCAGATCATCATCGCGCAGGAACGCAGCCACCGCGGCGGCCCGGACTACCTGCCCCTGCTGCAGCGCGAGCTGCTGGAAGTGATCAAGAAGTACGTCAACATCGACGCTGATGCGGTCAAGGTCGACCTGGTCAAGGACGGCGAGCACGATGTGCTCGATATCTCCGTCGCCTTGCCGGAAGGCCCGCAGCAGCCCTGATCGACATCGCCCCTTCCGGACCGGAAGGGGCGGTTGAGCGGTAACCCATGAACGACGCTGCCCCCACCGCCGAACCGCAGGTCACCCGCCTCGGCGATATCCGTTTCGACGACGCCCACGCCCTGCTCGCCGCCCACGATCTGCGCCTGCATCGTGTGGCCGATGGCGCGCCGATTCCGGGCAGCTATTGGGGCGAACCCGAAGCCGGCATCATCGGCAGCGACGTCTATGTCCGCGATGACACGCCCGTGCACTCGATGCTGCACGAAGCCTGCCACCTGATCGTGCTGCCGCCGGAGCGGCGTGCGCTGGTGCACACCGATGCCACCGATTCGGTACCCGAAGAAGACGCCACCTGCTACCTGCAGATCGTGCTGGCCGGGCAACTGCCGGGGGTAGGCAGCGCGCGCCTGATGGCCGACATGGATGCGTGGGGGTATACGTATCGGTTGGGGTCTACGAAGGCGTGGTTCGAGCAGGATGCGGAAGATGCAAAAGCCTGGCTGGTCGAACGCGGCCTTCTTACCGCGTAAATCCGCATGTGCGGTAACTCCCGGGCGCGTGGCGACGCGCCAATCGCATCGGCGCCGGGGTCTTCACTCGGCGCGGTTCGAGCGGGACGGTGAAGATGCACTTGCCTGGTTGATCTAGCGCAGGTTGCTTCTGCCGTAGAGCCGACCGTTGGTCGGCTGTCGTGCGCTGTGACGCGACGTTACAGCAGCCGACCAACGGTCGGCTCTACCCTGCCATCGCGCGCAGGGTGATGCCCACGATATAGGCCAGGTACGTGCCCGTCGCGTAGCCCATCGTGCCCAGCAGCACGCCGACCGGTGCCAGCGAGGGGTGGAACGCCGCCGCGACCACGGGCGCCGAGGCCGGCCCGCCGATGTTGGATTGCGAGCCGATCGCAAAGTAGAAGAACGGCACCTTCAGCGCGCGGGCCAGCGCCCACAGCAGCACGATGTGCACCGCGATCCAGATCAGGCCAAGCAGGAACAGCCAAGGGCGGTCCAGCAACGCCAGCAGATCCATCTGCATGCCGATGCAGGCGATCAGGAAGTACAGCAGCAGCGAACCCAGCTTGGAGGCACCGGCGCCTTCCAGGTTGCGCGCACGGGTGAAGCTCAGCGCCAGGCCGCAGGTGGTGGAGATCACCACCACCCATACGAAGGGCGCGTCCAGGCTGAACTGCGAGGCCCAGGCGACATGGCCCTTGAACCACGCCGAGACCGGACCGGCGATCGCATGCGACAGCCCCACCACGCCGAAGGCAACGGCGACGATCAGCATCAGGTCGGTCAGGCTGGCCACGCGCTCGTGCTGCGCCTGGAAGGCCTGGATGCGCAGCTTGAGCGCATCGATGCCCGAGGTATCGGCCCCACTGCGCGCATCGATCTTCGCCGAACGCCCGGCCATGAAGATCAGCACCGCCATCCACACGTAGCCGACACCGACATCGACCACCGCGAACTGCCCGAAGGTGGTCGCGTTGACATCGAACACTTCGCGCATCGCCAGCATGTTGGCACCACCGCCGATCCAGCTTCCTGCCAGCGCGGCCATGCCGGCCCAGGTGTCGCCGGCCACGGTTGCCGGATGCAGCCACTTCATCAGCTGGAACGCGACCACCGCGCCGACCATGATGCTCAGCGAGGCGCCCAGGTACATCACGATCAGTTTCGGTCCCAGCCGCAGGATGCCCTTGATATCCACGGCCAGGGTGAGCAGTACCAGCGCAGCGGGCAGCAGGATGTCGCGGGCGACCGGGTTGTAGAGATGGGTGTTCTGGCCATCGATCAGGCCGACGGTGTTGTACACCCCGGGAATCAGGTAGCACAGCAACAGGGCTGGCACGTAGGTGTAGAAACGCTTCCACGGCCCCTGCTCGCGCGAGGCAGTCCAGAACACGGCGCCGAGGGTGGCGGCGATCAGGCCGAAGACGACGATGTCGTTCTGGATCAGAGCGGGTGCTTTCACGGGTGTGGAGTGCCTGGACGATGGGCGTGCGATTCGGCACGTTTCGGGAAACAATCACGGGTAGAGCCGACCGTTGGTCGGCTGCCGTAAAAGAGCAGCCGACCAACGGTCGGCTCTACCGGTTACGCCACCGACGATGGTCGGTTACAACGCCGGCAATAGCCGGTCACACCGCCGACAATGGTCGGTTACAACACCACCGATCGCCGGTGACACCACGGCCAACGAGACCCGGTGCCATGAACAAACGCCGCCCCTGGGGGCGGCGCTTCAAACCGGGTTACTCGCCGATGTGCTGCTTCAGCCAGCCGTTGACGGTGTCATGCCACTGCACGCTGTTCTGCGGCTTGAGCACCCAGTGGTTCTCGTCCGGGAAATACAGGAACTTGGACTCGATGCCCTGGCGCTGCGCGGCGGTGAACGCCGCCAGGCCCTGCTCCACCGGAATGCGGTAGTCGAGCTGGCCGTGCACGATCAGGATCGGCTTCTTCCAGTCCGAGACGTGGTTGACCGGGTTGAACTTCTCGTAGTTGGCGGCCTTCTCATACGGCGTGCCGCCCTGCTCCCACTCGGTGAACCACAGTTCTTCGGTGGCGTAGCCCATCATGCGCTGATCGAACACGCCGTCATGGTTGACCAGGCACTTCCACGGCTCGTTCCAGTTGCCGGCGATCCAGTTGACCATGAAGCCGCCGTAGCTCGCGCCCAGCGCGCATGCCTTGTCGCCGTTGAGGAACGGGTACTGCTTCTGTGCCGCGGCCCAGCCCTTCTGCAGATCTTCCAGCGGGCGGTCGCCCCAGTGCTGGCTGATCGCGTCGGTGAAGGCCTGGCCGTAACCGGTGGAGCCGTGGAAGTCGATCATGACCACTGCGTAGCCCTGGCCGGCGTAGGTCTGCGGGTTCCAGCGATAGCTCCACCCATTGCCGAAGCTGCCCTGCGGGCCGCCGTGGATCAGGAACGCGACCGGGTAGCGCTTGCCTTCCTGGTAGTTGTACGGCTTGACCACGTATCCGTGCACGGTCTCGTTGTTCCAGCCCTTGAACTGGAACTGCTCGTAATCGCCGAAGGCGACATCGGGCAGCATCTCGCCGGCGCTGGGGGTGATCTCGCGCGGGTTGGCGCCATCGAAGGCGGCCACGACGATCTGGTCGCCGCTCTTCAGGCTGTTCTTCGTATACGCCAGGGTAGTGCCGGCGATCACCGGCGAGCCGATGCTGCCGCCGTCCACCACCACTTCGGCCTTGCCGGTGGCGATGTCCACGGCGAACAGGCGGTGCTCGCCCATGTCGTCGGCGCTGGTGTAGATCAGGCTGCCGTCACCGGACAGCACGATCTCGCCGGCCGAACGATCCCACTTGGGGGCGATCTCGCGGGTCTTGCCGGTCGCCACGTCCATCGCCATCAGGCCGAAGCGGTCCGCTTCGAAGCCCGGGCGCTTCATGGCACGGTAGTACAGGGTCTTGCCGTCGGCACTGAACACCGGGCCGGCATCCCAGGCCGGGTTGGACGCGGTCAGGTTGACCGGCGCCTGCTTGCCCTCGGCATCCAGGCGGTACAGGTCGAAGTTGGTCGACCACGGCTCCTGCTTGCCGGCCACGCGGATCGCGGCGACCACGCTCTTGCCATCCGGCGACCAGGTGAAGTCGTCATTGCCACCGAACGGCTTGGACGGTGCATCGCCGGCCAGCGTTGCGCTGATCGCCGAGGCGCCCTTCACCGCCGCGGCCTTGGCGGCCGGCAGCGGCGCCACGAACAGCGTGTTGCGGCGGCCGTCGGCCCAGGTGTCCCAATGGCGCACGAACAGGTTGTCGAACACCTCGCCGGTGTTCTTGCGCGCCTTGTGCGCGTCCAGCTTCTTGCTGGTGCAGGCCAGGTCCGAACCGCAGTCCTGGAACACGCCGCTGCTGAAGGCCACGCGGTCGCCCTGCGGGGAGACGTGGAAGCTGTCCACATCGACCGGGAAATCGGTCAGCTGGCGCGGCGTGCCGCCGGTGGCCGGCTGCGCGTAGAGCTGCTGGCTGCCGTTCCTGGCGCTCAGGAAATACACGGTCTGGCCATCGGCCGACAGCGCGGCGGAATTGACGTTCCAGCCGGCCGGGGTCAGCGGCTTGGGCGGGGCCAGGTCGCGCGTGCGCAGGTTGCGGATGTACAGGCCGGTGCTGGCCTTGCTGTCGGTGCCGACCACGCGCTTGGCGAAGATGACGTTGCCGCCATCGGCGGTGAGCAGCGGGCTGGAGACCCGATCCAGCGCGATCATGTCGCGCACATCCAGGCCACGCGTGGCCGCCAGCGAGGGCATCGCGGTCAGCAGGCACAACGGCAGCAGGGCGTAACGAAGTTTCATCGGGGTCTCCGCGGAACGGCAAAACGCCGATGTTAGGGCCGCAAGGGCCGCACATGCAAAGGCCATCGGTCATGCCGGCGCATTGGCTGAACGCAGAAACGACGCACCCCGCCGCAGCGGGGTGTGTCATGACCCGGATCGGAGTCGTTGTTGCTTAGACCGAACCCACCGCGCGCTTGCCGGTGCGGTAGATCAGCCAACCGACCAGGAACAGCACGGCCAGGCCGATCCACTGCGCGCCCGGCAGGTGGAACGGCAGCGCCAGCACATCGGCGCGGCTGCTGACCACGATCGGGATCGCGATGGCGATGCCCATCAGGGCTTCACCGGTGATCAGGCCGGCGGCGAACAGCACGCCCGGCTTGTGCACGCGGTCACGGCCTTCTTCATCATCGCCACGGATCTTGTGGAAGCGCTCCACCAGGTAGGCGATCAGGCCACCCAGGAAGATCGGGACCATCAGTTCCAGCGGCAGGTAGATGCCGATCGCCGCGGCCAGCACCGGCACGCGGAAGCGGGCATTGCGCGACTTCAGCCAGCTGTCGAAGGCGATGATCGCCGCACCGACCACCGCACCGATACCGATGAAGGTCCACGGCAGCTCGCCGCCAAACAGGCCCTTGGCCACCGAGGCCATGAGGTTGGCCTGAGGCGCCGCCAGCGCGTTGGGATGCAGCTCGGACTTCACGCCGATGCCGTAGGCGGTGGCCAGCAGGTTCAGCACCGGAGCCATGATCAGCGCGCACGAGAACGCGCCGATACCCAGCATCAGCTGCTGCTTCCACGGGGTGGCGCCGACGATGTAGCCGGCCTTGAGATCCTGAAGGTTGTCACCGCCGACCGCGGCCGCGCAGCACACCACCGCGCCGATCATGATCGCGGCCACCGCGCCCAGCGGCGCACCGCCGATGCCGACCGGGGTCAGGCCATCCTTGCCGAGCAGCAGCACCAGTACCGCCGAGGCGAACAGGATGGTGGAGATGGTGATGCCCGAGACCGGGTTGTTGGACGAGCCGATCAGGCCGGCCAGGTAGGCCGAGACCGAGACGAACAGGAAGCCGGCCACGATCATGATCAGGGTCATCGGGATCGACACGTGCCACTGGCCCACGATGGCCTGGTACAGCGCCAGCAGCGGCAGGGTGAACACCACCAGGGCCACCAGCATCCACTTCATCGGCAGGTCGCGTTCGGTGTGCGCCAGCGCCGGGCCACCGCTCTTGCGGGCCGCGGCAAAGCCACTCTTGACGCCGTTGAGCAGCGACTTGCGCAGCGAGATCAGGGTCCAGACGCCGCCGATCAGCATCGCGCCCACGCCCAGGTAACGCATCTTCGCGCCCCAGATGGCGAAGGCCGCTTCCGTCGAACTGGCCGTGGCGATCGAGGCCGCCAGCGCCGGATCGGTGTTCATGAAGAACGCCTGGTACAGCGGAATGGCGATATGCCAGGTCAGGATCGAGCCGGACACCACCACGATGCCGACATTCAGGCCGACGATGTAGCCCACGCCCAGCAGCGCCGGGGACAGGTTGGTGCCGATGAAGGCGGTGATCTTCGAGGTACCGACGTAGGCCGAGGTGGCCCAGGCATCCGGGATCAGGCGCAGGCCGCTTTCGGCGGCCAGCTTCACGAAGGCGCCGATCACCGCCGACACGGCCAGGATCTTCAGGCCCGGGCCCGGGTTTTCACCGGCCTTGAGCACTTCGGCGGCGGCCTTGCCTTCCGGGAACGGAAGCGGATCTTCCACGATCATCGAACGCCGCAGCGGCACCGAGAACAGCACGCCCAGCAGGCCACCCAGACCGGCGATGCCCAGCACCCACCAGTACTTGAAGTCCGGCCAGTACCCCATGATCACCAGCGCGGGGATGGTAAAGATCACACCGGCGGCGATCGACGAACCGGCCGAAGCACCGGTCTGGACGATGTTGTTTTCCAGGATCGTGCCACCGCCGAGCAGGCGCAGCACCCCCATGGAAATGACCGCGGCGGGAATGGCGGTGGCGATGGTCAGGCCTGCGAACAGACCCAGGTAGGCGTTGGCGGCCGACAGAATCACCGCCAGCACGATGGCAAGCACCACCGCACGGAAAGTGAGCTGGCGTGGCGCAGCGTCGTTGTTCATGGAAGCCCCTGCTGGCAAAAAATCCCTGCCACGCTAGCGTTCATGTACGGGCAAGTCCAGTAGTGCCGGCCGCTGGCCGGCAACGCTTCACCGCCCGATCGAGGCGCCGGTTGACCTGCGCGTGCCACCGGAGTGGCCACACGCCGGACTCGGCAACGTCCCAGGCCGGGCCCGTCCACTTTAGTTATGTTATATCCTATCGCACCAAGTAACCGGCGCCGCTGTGACGCATTCCCCCGCCTCCCGCCTGACCTCCATCGACCAGCTGCGCGGCACCGTGATCGTGCTGATGCTGCTCGACCACGTGCGCGAAACCTTCTACCTGCATGCCCAGGTGGCCGACCCGATGGTGGTGGACCAGGTGGAGCCGGCCCTGTTCGTCAGCCGGCTGTTGGCGCATCTGTGTGCCCCGGTGTTCGTGCTGCTGACCGGCCTGTCGGCCTGGCTGTACGCCAGCGGCAAACGGGATGGGCGCCGGGCCGCCTCGGCCTTCCTGCTCAAGCGCGGCCTGTTCCTGGTGGTGCTGGAACTGCTGGTGGTCAATTTCGCCTGGACGCTGCAGTTCCCACCGAGCGTCGTCTACCTGCAGGTGATCTGGGCAATCGGGATCAGCATGATCGCGCTGGCCGGGCTGCTCTGGCTCCCGCGCGGCGCGCTGGCGGTGCTGGCGCTGGCCGTGATCGCCGGGCACAACCTGCTCGATGGCATCCGCGTGCAGGGTGACGGGGCGCTGGCCGTGTTGTGGAAAGTGCTGCACCAGCGCGACTGGATCACGGTGACCGACGGGCTGCGCCTGCGTACCTCGTATCCGGTGCTGCCGTGGATCGGCGTGATTGCACTGGGCTGGGTGATCGGCCCGTGGTTCGCACGCGGCGGCGATGCCCTCCTGCGCCAGCGCCGCCTGTGGATGGCCGGTGCCGGTGCGCTGCTCGCCTTCGTGCTGCTGCGGGCGATCAACGTTTACGGCGACAGCCCGTGGCAGTCCTTGGCCACGTTGGGCAATACGCTGATGAGCTTTTTCAACGTGACCAAGTACCCGCCCTCGCTGCTGTTCCTGCTGCTGACCCTGGGCATCGGCCTGCTGTTGCTGCGCCTGTACGAACAGCCGCGCGTGGCCCGGGCGCTGGCGCCATTGGCCGACATCGGCGCGGCGCCGATGTTCTTCTACCTGCTGCACCTGTATGTGCTGAAGCTGCTGTACGTGCTGGCCGAAGCCCGCTGGGGCCAGACCCATGGCGGGTACTTCGCGGTCGATCACGTGGCGAGCCTGTGGGTGATCACCGCGGTGCTGGCAGTGGCGCTGTATTGGCCGACACGGGCATTCGCGCGGTTCAAGGCGCGGCGGCGGGATCTGGCCTGGCTTCGCTATCTGTAAGCGCGCATGGCCGGCAGCACGACGGCGGAGCGGCCAGACACGGCACGGCTGACCCTTCGCCCCGGGCCTATACTCGCCCCCTTGTCCGCCCTGCCCCAGCCCTCGATGACCGCAGCCGTCCTGCCCGCCGCCTCGACCTCCACCGCGACCGACGACTTCCTTGGCCATCCCAAGGGCGTCTACATCTGCTTCTTCACCGAGATGTGGGAGCGGTTCTCGTTCTACGGGATGAAGGCGCTGCTGCTGCTCTACCTCACCAAATACCACCTGTTCGGCGACAAGGCCGGCCTGGATCTGCTCGGTGCCTATGGCGGCCTGGTCTACTGCATCCCGGTCTTCGGCGGCCTGCTCGCCGACCGCTGGCTGGGCATGCGCAAGGCGGTGGTGTTCGGCGGCGTGCTGCTGGTGCTCGGCCACCTGGGCATGGCTTTCGAAGGTCACGCAGCGGTCCGCGTCGATGGCGCGGTGGTCCGCGATGATGCCGCGCTGGGCATCACCTACCTCTCGCTGGCCCTGATCATCATGGGCGTGGGCTTCCTCAAGCCGAACATCTCCACCATCGTCGGCAAGCTGTACCCGGAAAACGATCCGCGCCGCGACTCGGGCTTTTCGTTGTTCTACGCCGGCATCAACCTCGGCGCGCTGTTCGCCTCGCTGGTGTGCGGCTTCCTCGGCGAAGCCTATGGCTGGAAGTACGGCTTCGGTGCGGCCGGCATCGGCATGGTGATCGGACTGGCCATGTTCCTGTGGGGCCAGAAGTATCTGCAGGGCCACGCCGAACCGTCCGATCTGCCCGCGCTGCGCCAACGCGTGCTCGGCATCCGCCGCGAATGGCTGATCTATGCCGTGGCCGTGCTGGGCGTGATTCCGGTCGCGGCGCTGATGTGGGCCGCCGCCAATGGTGCGTTCGCGCTCGGTGGTGAACTCAGCCTGGCGCTGATGCTGATGATCGTGGTGCTCGGTGGCGTGCTGGTCTGGTTCGCCTGGTTCACCGGCACCCGCTGCACGCCGGTGCAGCGCCAGCAGATGATCGCGCTGATGGCGCTGATCTTCATGGCGCTGGTGTTCTTCACCCTGTACGAGCAGACCTATGGCTCCTGGGTGACCTTCACCGACCGCCTGCTCACCAAGGACCTGGTGCCGTCGCTGGTGATCCAGGGTGGCACCCCGCTGCCGTGGTCGATCGCCTCGCTGCTGCTGGCGCCGCTGGGCTTCGTGGTGGCCGCGCGTCTGTCGGAGCGGAACCCGGGTTCGTCCGCGCCGCGCAACCTGTTCATCGCCATTGTGGCGGCGATGCTGGTGATGCTGATCCGCGATTGCCTGGTGATTCCGCAGACCGCCGGCTCGCTGACTTACCTGGGCGGCCTGTTCCTGGTGGTGCTCGCGCCGCTGTTCGCCATGCTGTGGGCGTGGCTGGACCGTCGCCGCATGGACCCGTCCAAGCCGGTCAAATCCTCGATCGGGCTGATCTTCGCCGCACTGTCGTTCGTGCCGCTGGCACTGGCGGCGCAGCAGGTGGGCGCGACCGGGCAGATGGCCAGCGTGTGGTGGCTGGTACTGGCCTACCTGATCCTGGAGATCGGCGAAATGTGCCTGTCGCCGGTGGGTCTGTCGGCAGTGACCCAGCTGGCCGCCCCGCGGGTGGTCAGCCTGATGATGGGCACCTGGTTCCTGGCCACCGCGTTTTCGGAAACGCTGGCCGCGCTGTTCGGCAAGCTCGCCGCGATCGAGGTGCCGGACGGCGAAACCATGAACATCGCCATCGCCGCCGCCAGCTACGAGCATCTGTTCTGGCTGCTGATGTGGATCGGCCTGGCGTGCGCGGCAGTCGCACTGATCTGTTCGCCGCTGCTGAAGCGAATGATGCACGGGGTGAAGTAGGGAAACCCCGGGCAATCAGCGCCCCGCCAGTGTCACGTCATTCTACCCGTCTGGCCGCGCGCAGTTCCTGCAGGAAGCGGCGCACAAGCACGCGTCCAGACTCGTCCAGATTGCGCCCGTCAAGATGCTCGAAACGCATATCCGGATGGAGCGCATCTGCGTTCAGGGCCAGGCCGCCGAGCTCTTTCACCAACGGTGCGGGCAGGATGCCCTCCAGCAGCAGCTTGGGCACAGCACCTGACTCGGCGTGCCATGCGTCGCCATTCGGTCCGGACACCTCCTGAAAATCCACTGCGGTTGCGGCCGCATGTGCAGGTGACGTGGCGATCGTTTCCGTCGCGCGCTGAAGGAACTGGCGATAGCGTGCCGCCAAGGCGGTCGCATCACGATCATGGGCGTCCAGAGGTGCAAGGGTCCACTCCAGCGCGGGCAACGTGCATGTCAAGGCTGCCTGCGCCAGGCGAACGGTGTGCGCTTCATACCTGTCCTCCCCCTGCTGCACCTCCTGCACCCGGCATTCGGCCGTGGCCGCGCGGCGGGCAACTGCGCGCGCGAGCCCGGTGACGTCCTCGCGCACGGCATCCCACAACACTTCCGGAAAGCGCAGCAGGAGGTGCGCGGCGATCGCATCCTGCAGGTCTGCCGACGTTTCCCCGGCAACCTGCATGCGCTGCATCAGTTCCTGCACCGCCGTGCGCACCGATTCGGCCTGCGACACCGGCGCCGGCATCCACGCAGTGGGCGGCACCTGTGTTTCCGCCAGCAGTTGTTCGCTCACAATGGCACCGCTGCTCGTCCAGTTACGGCCGTGTGCATCGCTGGACAAATGGAGGCTGCCGTTCATCGACCGGGGCCGGGCCTCGTCGCGGCGCTCGCCAGCCAACATCGACTGCTCCAGTGCATCTACCGACGGTGCGGCCTGTCCCTGCACGACAGCCGTCATCAGCTGTGCCAGCGCACGGCTTTTGTGCATATGTGGTGCGATGCAAACGTACTGGACGCGATAGCCCACCCTATCGGTGGGTGCGGCGGCGGGAGGTGCGCCATCAACAGGCTCGCGCCGGACGTCCTGTGCCAGGCAACGAGCGCCGTCGCCGGCAAATCCCCATGCTTGCGATGCCGCCAGTAGACGACCTGCCCCTGTGCCCTCAAGCCGGTTGCCGTACGCCACTGCAACAACATTTTCGGTCACCAGCTTGCCCATTGTCAGCAACTGGACGGTGTCATGAAGTACCGCAGCGTCGGGCTCGCTCAATGGCGCCGCGGGCTCGCCACCGCGCATCAATTTGTGCAACCGGATCGACCACTCGTCCACCTCGCCGCTGAGCGCTGCGATCTTGAGCGCCTGCTCCACCGTCAGTTGCAGACCGTCATCGATGTCGGCCGCACGGGAGGGACTGCAGAACAGCACAAGCAGCAAAGGCGCTGAAAGGCAGGGGAAAGACCGCAGGCGGGACGTCGAGGAAAGGTTGCGCCACATGCTGGGAAACACAGAAGGGGAGAGCTCGCCAGCATCCCCCGGGGTCGCGCCGGGGACCATGCAACAACTTGCATTCTGTCGCGCCCAGCAATCCCTTCACAAACAACGACGGCACCTCACGGTGCCGTCGTTGTTCTTTCGCCGAATGAAGCGATCAAGGCTGCGCGGACGCCGAGGCCGTCTCTCCGCCCAGGCTGTTGGACAGGAACGCCAGCAGCTTGGTGTAGTACTCGCGGCGGTGCGGATCGGTGTAGAAACCGTGGCCTTCGGTCGGGTAGTACAACGCCTCCACGGGCACGCCGGCCTTTCTCAGCGCCGCTTCCATCCGCCTGGTGTGCTGGATCGGGGCGCGCTCGTCTTCGCCACCGGCGGCGAGGAACACCGGCACCTTGATGCGGTCGGCCAGGTTCACCGGCGATACCGCCGCCAATTGGGCGCGCTCGCCGATCCATTCCTTGAGGTAGGTCTCGCCCGAGCCGCGGCGCTGGATATCGCCACTGGTGAACATGATCGGCAGGTCGTAGACACCTACATACCCGGCGGCGCACCGGTACAGCCCTGGCTCCTTCGCCGCCCCCATCATCGCCGCATAACCGCCATAGCTGGCGCCATAGATGCAGATCCGCGAGGCGTCGGCAATGCCCTCCCGGATCGCCCAGCGGGTTGCATCGGTCAGATCGTCCTGCATGGTGCCGCCCCACTGGCGGGCACCCGCGGACCGATGGGCGCGCCCGTAATTGCCCGAGCCGCGGAAGTTGACCTGCAGGACAGCGTACCCGGCATCGGCAAGCATCTGGCTTTCCGCGTCGTACCCGCCGGTATCGAACGGACCGTAAGGCCCGCCGTGCGGCATCACCACCATCGGGAGCGACTTGGCAGCGGCCTTGGCGGGCACGGTCAGGTAGCCGTGCAGCGGCAGCCCGTCACGTGCCTTCAGGGCCACCGGGCGTACCTCTGCGGTGGCGGCCGGGTCGATCCAGTTGCTGCGGCTGATGACGTGGTCCGCTTTCTTGGCCACGTTGTCGAAGATGTAGAAATCGCCCGGGTTGCGCCCGGACCACGCCTCCACCATCAGCTGCCGGCCGTCGCGGGTACTGGACGTGACGAAGACCGCATCGCCCCCGAACGCCGCTTCCAGGCTGCGATACAACCGCGCATCGGGGCCCTGTTCGTCGAAGAAGCGGGTGCGCGGCGTGTCGCCGAGGTACAGCGCGCCGACCGGGATCGAGGTGCCGGGCCGGTAGATGTATTTGTGCACGTCCACCACGGGATCACGCAACACGAGCCTGCGCTCTTCGGTCACCGGATCCCAGGACACGATGGCGTCGGGGCCCTGCGGCATCTCGGTGTTGAAATACGCCAGCCGACCATCTTCGGAGAACCCGATCGCCGTTTCGATCCGCCCGTTCAAGGCTTCATCGTTGACGAGCTTCCAGGTCGTGCCCGATCCTTCGCGGTAGTACAGCTTGTTGACGTTGTCGGTTCCCGCGCCATGAGCGAAACGCACCTGGCCCTGGTTGTCGGTGACGAAATCGGCGCGGCGTACGGGCGAGCGCGCCACCGTCTGACGACGGCCGGTGGTGACATCCATCCGGTCGGCACGGGTGAACGGGTCATCGTTGAATGGCCAGATCGTGACCAGCACGTTGCGCTCGTCCGCGGGCAGATCATCGGCGAGGAACGCGGCCACGGCCTCCACTTTTTTCTGCTGGATGCGGGTACCCGGGCCGTTGTCCTGCGCGCGGTAGCCGACCAGCAGCTCGCCGCGCCCGCCGTTGGCGTTCATGGCATACAGCTCGCCAGTCATGCGCGGCTGGTCCAGCGAGCCCTGCTTCTCGGCCAGGCCGATCAGCACACGTTCTGCGCTGACCCAGTCGAAATGATTGGCGTGATTGTTCCTGGGCGGCACGAACGAGCCCACCACCTCGCCCCCGTTCCTGCGCAGAATCGCCAGGGCGGTGCGATCTTCCATCGGCACGGTGGCCGCGTAATAGTCGCCGTTCGGCGAAATCTTGATATCGGTGAAGGCATCCCGGCGCAGGTAGCGCTCCAGATCCACCGCGCCGGCCTGGCCCGTGATGGCCAGCAATACCAGCAATCCCAACCTTTGTACGTGCTTCATCCTTTCCCCCTGCTGCATCGGACCTCATGTCCGGGATCGCGATTCTAGGCGGAAGATCGAGCCGCCAACCAGAGGGATATTCCTGTTGGTGCAAAAAAAAATGGCACCGCGAACGGTGCCATTTCCAGGACCTGCATCGAGGAGAGAGTTCAATGCATGCCGCGGAACGCGAGGCTGAGCGCCAGGATCGACAGGATCACCGCGATGGTGCCGTCGAGGATGCGCCAGGTCTTGGGCTTGGTGAACAGTGGCGCCAGCAGGCGTGCCCCCAGGCCCTGGGCGGTCAGCCACAGGCAGCTGGCGGTGAACACGCCGGCGGCGAAGGCCATGCGCGCATTGCCGAAGTTCTCGGCGATACCGCCGATCACCATCATGTCCAGCCAGAAATGCGGATTGATCAGCGAGAAACCGACCGCCGAGATCAGCACCGCGCGGCGCGAGGTGCTGTCGCCCTCGTCCACGTGCATGCCGCCACCGCCGGCCAGCGCGCGCCGCGCCGACTGCCAGGCGTACCAGGCCAGGAAGGCGACGCCGCCCCACAGCACCACGGTGGTGAGCCACGGCAGCGCCTGGGTCAGCGTGCGCAGGCCGGCCACGCTGGCGAAGATGAAGATGCCATCGATGGCGGCACACGTCGCCACCACCGGAATGATGTGCTTGCGCAGGATGCCCTGGCGCAGGATGAACGCGCTCTGCGCGCCGACCACCGCAAACAGGCCGATGCCGGTTGCGGCACCACTGAGCCACGCGCTCAGCCCGGCGCCGCCGGAAATGATCGAAAACATGGGATACCACCTGTGTCGTGCTGGGGGGCGGTGCCTCGCCAAGGCGTACAGCACCGGATGGCGCATATTGTCGCGCCGCAACATTAAAAAGTAGAGCTAAACTTACTTAACCATCTTTAGCGGAACTTAAGATCATGCGCATCGACCATGCCCAGCTCCGTGCCCTGGCGGCGGTGATCCGCGAAGGCAGCTTCGAACGGGCCGCGCAGTCGCTCAATGTCACCGCCTCGGCCGTCTCCCAGCGGGTCAAGGCGCTGGAGGACCGGGTCGGCCGCCTGCTGGTCAAACGCTCCTCCCCGGCGGTCGCCACCACCGAGGGCCAGGTGCTGGTGCAGCTGGCCGAACAGACCGCCTTGCTCGAGCACGATGCGCTGCACCGCATGGGCATCGCCGATGAGGACCTGCCGCACGCCAGCATCCCCGTGGCGGTGAACCATGACAGCCTGGAGACCTGGTTCCCCGAGGCCGCCCTGCAGTTCGCGCGGCAGACCGGCACCACCCTGGACCTGCGCTCGGAAGACCAGGACCACACCGTGGCCCTGCTGCGCCAGGGGGCCGTGCTGGGCGCGGTGACCACTCTGGACGAGCCGGTGCAGGGCTGCCAGATCCACGCGCTGGGCAGCATCCGCTACGCTGCCACCTGCACCCCGGCCTTCCATGAGCAGTACTTCGCCAAGGGGGTCAATGCGCAGTCGCTGGCCCAGGCGCCGGTGCTGGTGTTCAACCGCAAGGACGACATGCAGGCCCGCTTCGCCCGGCGCCTGGCGGGCAACGACCTGCCGCTGACCGCACCGACCTGGTGGATTCCCTCCACCCGCGCGTTCGTGCAGGCGAACCTGGGCGGGCTGGGCTGGACCATGAACCCGCTGCCGCTGGTCAAACGCCACCTGGATGCCGGGCGCCTGGTGCACATGAAGCAGCGCGCGTGGGAAGACGTGCCGCTGTACTGGCAGCACTGGAAGGGCGATGTGCAGACCATGGCGCTGCTGACCCGGGCGGTGCTGGCGGCCTCGGCGACGCTGGTGCGCAAGAAGCGATAACCCCGGACCGGTAGCGCCGACCGCTGGTCGGCTGTCGTACCGGGGCCGCACGCCGCCCTACACGACCCGATGACCCGCCCCGATGCAGCATCGCCGCATCCCAGCCGCGGGCACGTCGATGGACACCGATCCGGTCTACCTGCACATCCGCGTGGTGCTCAGCATCATCCTCGGCCTGAGCATCACCACCCTGCTGCGCGGGCTGGCGGGCATCATCGAGCACCCAAGACGACGCGGCTGCTCGCTGATCCACCTGTGCTGGGTGGTCTGGGCGCTGATTTCGGTGGTGACCTTCTGGTGGTGGGAGTTCCGGCTGGGCGAGGTCCGGCAATGGACCTTCGAGCTGTATCTGTTCGTGATCGCCTACTGCGCGTCGTGGTATCTGCTCTGCGTGCTGCTGTTCCCGGACGACGTGCGCGAGTTCGGCAGCTATGAGAACTACCTGCTGCAGCGGCGCGGCGGCTTCTTCGGGATGTTGGCGCTGGTCACGCTGCTGGATCTGGTGGATACCGCCATCAAGGGCCACAGCCGCTGGCAGATGCTGGGGGACGCTTACTGGGTGCATACCGTGGTGATGCTGGGGATCGCCGGGCTGGGCTTCGCCCTGCGCCAGCGGCGTGCGCATCTGGTATTGGCTCTGATAGCACTAGCCTATCAAGCCAGCTATTTCCTCCTGGAGTACTTCACTCTCGCCAGTGACTGAGCCGGTCCGGCACAGCCACCGGATGCTGCGTTGCACCAAATCCGTACCAGAACGGGCTAAAATTGCGATCAAGGTACCGCTGTGACGCCCGTCTTCACGGGCGTTCCCGGCAGCGGCGGCATCCTTCCCATGTCTCCCTACCTGAGATCCCCATGAAAAAACTAGCGAAGGTCGTCCTCGGCCTGCTCGTGCTGTTGCTGTTGGCAGCGGCCCTGTTCCTGTACTGGCCGCTGCATCAGCGCTCGGTCCCGGCCGCCGGCAACGACAAGCCGGTCGACGTCGTCCTGGTCGGCGGCGGCATCATGAGCATCACGCTCGCCACGTTCCTGCAGGAGCTGCAACCGGACTGGAACATCCAGGTCTATGAGCGCCTGGACGGGGTTGCCCTGGAAAGTTCGGACGGTTGGAACAACGCCGGCACCGGCCACTCCGCGTTCGCCGAACTGAACTACACCCCGGAACTGCCCGACGGCAGCATCGAGACCAAACGCGCGGTCGGCATCGCCGAGCAGTTCGAGATCTCACGCCAGTTCTGGTCCCACCAGGTGCGCGAAGGGCGCCTGAGCCAGCCCAGCGATTTCATCAACCCGACCCCGCACATGAGCTTCGTCTGGGGCGATGAGAACATCGCCTACCTGCACAAGCGCCAGCAGGCACTGGTCAAGAACCCGCTGTTCTATGGCATGCAGTATTCCGAGGACGCCGCGCAGATCAAGCAGTGGGCCCCGCTGCTGATGGAAGGCCGCGACCCGAAGCAGAAGGTCGCCGCGACCTGGATGCCGCTGGGTACCGACGTCAACTTCGGCGTGATCACCCGTCAGCTGACCGCTGGCCTGCAGCGCAGCCCGAACTTCAGCCTGCACCTCAACCATGAAGTGCGTGCCCTGCGCCAGAACGACGACAAGAGCTGGAACGTGACCGTCAAGGACCTGAAGTCCGACAACGAATCCACCGTCAAGTCGCGCTTCGTGTTCATCGGTGCCGGCGGCGCCGCGCTCAAGCTGCTGCAGCTGTCGGGCATCCCGGAATCGAAGAACTACGCTGGCTTCCCGGTCGGTGGCCAGTTCCTGGCCTTCCAGTCGCCGCAGGTGGCCGGCCGCCATTCGGTCAAGGCCTACGGCATGGCCGAAACCGGCTCGCCGCCGATGTCGGTCCCGCATCTGGACGCACGCAAGCTGGATGGCAAGCCGGTCGTGCTGTTCGGGCCGTTCGCGCTGTACAGCACCAAGTTCCTCAAGCACGGCTCGTGGTTCGACCTGTATTCCTCGGTGAACCACAACAACGTGGCCGGGATGATGGGCGTGGGCCTGGAGAACCTGGACCTGGTGAAGTACCTGATGGGTCAGGCACGCCTGAACGATGACGACCGCCAGGCCGAGCTGGTCAAGTACTACCCCAACGCCAAGCGCGAGGACTGGACGCTGGTCACCGCCGGCCAGCGCGTGCAGATCATCAAGAAGGACCCGGAAAAGGGCTCGATCCTGCAGTTCGGCACCGAGATCGTGACCGACCAGGACCACACCCTGGCCGCCCTGCTGGGCGCTTCGCCGGGTGCATCGACGTCGCCGCCGATCATGCTGGACCTGCTCAAGAAGGCCTTCCCCGAGCAGATGGCCGCCGGCTGGGAAGCGCGCCTGAAGGAGATCGTGCCCTCGTATGGGCGCAAGCTCAACGACAGCCCGGCGTTGACCAACGAGATCCGCCGCCTGACCAGCGATACGCTGAAGCTGCCGTACCTGGAGGTGCCGGGCGAGACCAGCCCGGCCGTGATGCTGACCCCGCCGCCGGCCACCCAGCCGGCCGAGGCCAAGCGCAACGCCAACGAAGAACTGCAGGCGCTGTAAGCCTGCCCCGGCGGGCCTGCGGGCCTGGCCACGGTTTTCCCTCCGGCCACCCTTGCGGTGGCCGGTTGCGTTTCAGGTCCGGTGACGTTGCGGCCCAGCCGTTTACGCGGACGCGCCCGATTGTTCAAGAATTGTAAAGCGACTGAGAACGATTTACATTTGCGCATCGCAGGGTTGTCGCTACGGGTACTGGACGGTCTGAACGGACTGCCGTCCCCCCGCAGCTGCCCGGCAACCTGCTTTCCCAGGATGGACCTACCGTGCCTGGCGCCTGCGCGCCGGCGTTGCCTACCTGTTGCCTTTCTTCCCTACTTCCCGTCCAGAGACCCCCATGTCGCTCCGCGCCCACCCGTTCCGCTCCCGCCGTGCCCCGCTGGCCCTGGCCCTGCTTTCCGCCCTTTCGCTGACCGCCCCGCAGGCCTTCGCCGATGCGCTGGCAGACGCCAGCAGCACTGCCGATGCGAAGACCCTGGACAAGGTCAGCGTGGTCGGTGCGCGCGCGATGCCATCCAGCACCACCCGCCTGCCGATCAGCCTGCAGGAAACCCCGCAGTCGGCGACCTCGATCGGGCTCCAGCGCCTGCAGGACGAATCGCTGTTCAGCATCAACGACGTGATGCGCAACGTCACCGGCGTGAGCGTCTCCTTCTACGACACCCAGCGTCCGCTCTATTACGCCCGCGGCTTTCCCATCACTGATTTCCAGGTCGATGGCATCCCCACCTACAGCGGTTCGACCAACCAGGAGTACGACACCGCCTTCTACGACCGCGTCGAAGTGATCCGCGGTGCCAACGGCCTGCTGAGCGGCGCCGGCGTGCCATCGGCGACGGTCAACCTGCTGCGCAAGCGCCCGGGCAAGGAATTCGATGCCTCCTTCGCAGTGAGCGCCGGCAGCTGGGACTACCAGCGCATGGAGGCCGACGTGACCGCGCCGCTGACCGCCGATGGCCGTTTCCGCAGCCGAGTGGTCGCCGCCTACACCGACCGCGATCTGTATTACGACCGCTACCACGAGAACAAGATGGCCGGCATGGCCGTGCTGGAAGGTGACCTGACCGACAGCACCACCGTGACCGTGGGCTACCAGACCCAGGACAACAACCCGGTCGGCTCGACCTGGGGCACCGTGCCGTTCTTCAACAACCAGGGCGACTTCGCGCACCTGCCGCGCTCGACCAACGTCGCCCCGAAGTGGAGCTACTGGCAGCGCGAGACGAGCACGGCGTTCGCCAACCTGGAGCAGCGTTTCGGCGAGAACTGGCTGCTGAAGATCAACACCGCCTACACCCGGGGCAACGTGCAGAACGTGCGCGTCTACGGCAGCGGCTACCCCGATCCGGCCACCGGCGCGGGCATCTTCCTGCGCACTGCCGCCGGTGATTCGGAAGACACCCGGCGCAACGTCGATGCCTACCTGAGCGGCACGTTCTCGCTGTTCGGCCGCGAACACGACCTGACCGTGGGCGGCCAGTGGGCGGACCTGGAAGGCACCACCAACACCATCGCCCTGCGCTACCCGACCGACTGGGCGCGGTGCGGCACCGAGCGCTGCTACTACATCCCGGACATCCGCACCTGGGATGGCGACATCTCCGAAGTGACCTATTCGCGTACCGGTGCACGCCGGGTCGCCAAGACCACGCAGAGCGGTTTCTACGTGGCCACCCGCCTGCGCCTGGCCGACCCGCTGGCACTGATCGCCGGCGCGCGGCTGAGCCGCTGGGAGACGCTGACCCGCGCCTACGGCACGACCGGGGCCTACACCGGCACCAGCGGCGCCTACAAGGTGACGGACGAAGTCACGCCCTATGTGGGGCTGGTCTACGACATCACCCCGCAGGTCGCGGCGTATGCCAGCTACACCGAGATCTTCAACCCGCAGAACTTCAAGGACCGCAACGAAAACCTGCTGGCGCCGGTGGAGGGCTCGAACCTGGAAGCGGGCATCAAGTCGCAGTGGTTCGACGGTCGCCTGACCGCCAATGCGGCTGTGTTCGAGGCCAAGCAGGACAACTACGCGGTGCTGGACACGAGCGTGCCGGAGCGCTCGCTCAGCGATGGCAGCTCGGCCTACATCGGCATCAACGGGACCAAGGCACGCGGCTGGGAACTGGACGTGAACGGCGAAATCCTGCCGGGCTGGACGGTCAATGCCGGCTTCACCCACGTCAAGGTGACCCGTGCCGCCACTGATCTGCTGTACGCCAACCCGGCCGAGGACCTGCTGCAGCTCAACACCCAGGTGCGGCTGCGCGGCGCGCTCGAACGCCTGAGCGTGGGTGCGGGCGTGCAGTGGCAGAGCAAGGTGCAGGGCTACAACGTGCCTTATCCGCTCGGCGGCACGGTGACGGTGAACCAGCCGGCGTACGCGCTGGTGCAGTTCAACGCCAACTACCGCCTCAGCGACAGCTGGACCGCGACCCTGAGCGTGCGCAACGCGCTGGACAAGACCTACTGGGCCAACCTGGATTACAACAACTACGGCGAGCCGCGTTTCGTCGCGTTGAGCCTGCGCTGGAAATACTGAGGCCTGACGACATCGCTGTGTTGAACGAACGGGTCGCCTTCGGGCGGCCCGTTTTTTTTGTGGCGACGCACCGTACACAGGTAGTGCCGGCCGCTGGCCGGCTCCTCCAAGACCCGACATTGCGTGGAGCCGGCCAGCGGCCGGCACTACCTTCTCGGCACCCTGCGTGGAGCCGGCCAGCGGCCGGCGCTACCGGGGCCGCGTCTCGCGCAGCGTCCACATCACCGGCAGCACCAGCACGGCGACCCCGGCGATCATCGCGCCAGGGGCCGATGACCAGCCGGTGTGGCGCACCAGCACTTCGGCCAGCAACGGCGTGGCGCCACCAAAGAAGGCCGTCGCCATGGTGACGCCCAATGCCAGCCCGCTGAGCCGCCCCTCACCGGGAAACTGCTCGGCCGTCGCCGGTGCCGCCACCGCACTCACGCCACCGGCCAGGCACGCCAACACCACCGCGGCCAGCCCGATCGCCAGCGGGCTGCCACCGGCCATCACCGAGAACATCGTCAACGGCAGCAACGCCGACAGGGCGGCCAACGCGATCAACACCGGCCGGCGACCGACCCGGTCCGACAACGCGCCGGCCAGCGGCGTCACCACGATCACCGCCACCGCCGCGATCGTGGAGAGCCACAGCGCTTCGGATTCACCTACCTGCCCCACCGAACCGAGGAACGCGGGCACATAGGTAATGCCGACGTAATAGGTGATCGAACCCAGTGCGGAGATCGCGAAGGTGCGGGCGATCGCGGCCTTGTGGTGCCGCCAGGTGTCGCGGATCGGCGACTCCGGCACGGTGCCTTCGGCCTGCTGCCGCTCGAACTCGGGCGACTCATGCATGGTCGAGCGCGCCAGCAGGATCGCGCCGGCCAGCGCCGCGCCGACAAAGAAGGGAATGCGCCAGCCCCAGCCATCCAGCTGGGCCGTGCTCAGCAGCGCCACCGTCAGCGCCGACAGCGCCACGGCCAACAGGGCCCCCACCTCGCTCGCGGCCGACGCCAGCGAGGTGACCAGGCCGCGCCGCCGCAGGGGCGCGGTTTCCAGCAGGTACGCCACCACGCCGGTGTATTCGCCGCCGACCGAAAAAGCCATCAGGCAGCGCAACAGCAACAACAGCACACCGGCGGTGGCGCCGATGCTCTCGAAGGTGGGCAGCAGCGCGGTAGCAAGCATGGCCAGCGTCATCAGCAGCATCGAGGCCAGCAGCATGTAGCGTCGGCCGAAGCGATCGCCGAGATGGCCGAACACCAGCGCGCCCAGGGGACGCATCAGATACGACACCGCGAACCCGGCCAGCGTGGCCAGCAGCGCGTTCTCGCCGCCGCCGAAGAACACCCGCGACAACACCGTGGCCAGATAAAGATAGAGCGTGAAGTCGTACCACTCCACCACGGTGGACAGCCCAGCGATGATCATCGAGCGGGTCTGAGGTCGCGCATCCGGCGCGGCGCTGGCCGTACTCAAGCGTGCGTCCTGCTGACAGGCAGGCCATCGCGGCTGGACAGGGGACGACATCGCATCGGAGCTCTCCCGGCCGCCTGGGCCGCATCTGGACGGCGACAGCCTACGCCAGCGGATCTGCACGCCGTGTCACGGAGGAACGCCGTCGCCGCAACGCGCCCGGCCCGCGCTCAGGCGAGGGCCGCCGGGCGGACGGCGCCGCGCCGATAACTCAGCAGCCGCCCATGGCCTGGCGCATCGCCCTCATCCTCGAACAGGCCCAGTTCCTCGGTCACATCGAAGCCCTGCAGGGCCATGCCGCGCGAAAACGCGCCGACGTTGCCGCGCCCGGGATCGGTGATCAGCAGTTCGGCATCGGGCTTGGCATGCCGCAGCATCATCGCGGCGATCTGGTGGGCGTGGCCGCGTTCGTAAAGGATGTCACTGCCGATGATCAGGTCGAAGCGGCCCAGCGAGCCATCCGGAACTTCCCAGGGCAGGTCGCGGTAGGTCACCGCCGGCAGGTTGTTGAGCCCTGCGTTGTAGGCCAGGAAGGATTCGGCCAACGGATGGTGATCCGTCGCGACGACATCCGCGCCCCGATGTGCCAGCACCAGGCTGGACAGGCCCAGCCCGCAGCCCAGTTCCAGGATGCGCTTACCGGCCACGTCGAAGTGGCTCATGGTATCGGCCAGCGCGCGGCCGGCCGGCCAGATCTGGCCGAACAGGCTCCACAGCGAGGAGTGGATGCCGGCACGCGCGGCGCGGCCGGTAGGATCGGAGAACTGCTGCAGATCGCTGAGCGCACGGATACGGAAGTCGTGACCGCCGACCGGAATGGTGAGGATGCGGGTGGTATAGCCCGGCATGAGCGCTCCGTGGGACACGGGAGTCTTCATCCCGGGGCGGCATGAAGGACTCGGAGGAAGGAGCGAGGGCGATCGGACGTCGATCGCGCAGGACGCGCGTACGTGCGTGTGACAACCCATCCTACGCCATGTGGGTGGCGCTGGCTGAACGCCTTGGGGCCTTTCCAGGGGTGGCCTTTGCGACCTTGCGGACTGCCTTGCCTGCGGCCTTGCGTACGGCCGGCGCCGTACCGTAGCGCAGCTGGCATACAGGGCAGAAGAACGTCCGCCTCCGGGTCGTCCCCGGGTAGGTCTTGCTGAGTGGGCCACCGCAGTGGGGGCAGGTGCGCTTGGTATGCACCAACCAGTGCTGGCGCAGGACGAACTGCCGCTTCCAGTCCAGGAAATCGAAGCTGTACTGCCGCGCCTGTTTGATGACCTCGCCCAGCTTGCGCGATGGCATCGCGCCGACCGTGGATTCAGGATGCACGCGCGTGCGGAACAGCACCTCGTTCTTGATGATGTTGCCCACGCCGGCAAAGATGTCCTGGTCCAGCAGCGCGTCGCAGATCAAGGTGTCCAGGTGTTCCTTCAGTTTCCTGCGCGCCAGCCTGGGATCCCACGAGGGGTCCATCACGTCGCCGCGCCAGTCGTAGGTGTCCTCCAGCGCGCCTTCGATGTACTTCACCGACGAGGCATAGATGTTGAGCTCGCCGTTGTCGAACTGCAGCGATACCCGCGGCGGGGAAGGCTTGCGCTCATCGATGCGGTAGCTGCCGAACATCAGCATGTGCACGCGCAGGCTGAAGCCTCGGAACTCGATCAGGAAATGCTTGCCCCAGCTGCGCAGGGCGACCACGCGACGGCCTTCCATGCGGGTCAGGTCGAGTGAGCTGTTGCCGGTCGCCAGGCGCACGGTCTTGCCACGGAACTTCGCCGCCGCCTCGCGCAGGATGACGATGGAAGGACCTTCAGGCATGGGCGGCCCCCGGGTGGGATGCGCCGCCAAGGATGTCCTGCAGCCGTGCCGCGTTGGCGATGGCGAACCCATGGGCGGTATTGTCGAAGATCACCCAGCGCGTGCTGCCGGCGTGCGCCGCGACATCACGCGCCAGGGACTGGAGCGCCGCCTCGTCGTACTCGCTGTAATACATCCGCGGCGCGCCATGCCAACGCCAGTAGCGCCACGCGGCGTCACCCCCGGGGCGGGCCGCCCCGGCAACCCGCGCAGGATCGGCCGCGACGCGCGCTACCGAGTGCCGCCCCAGCAACGCCTCGGCCTGTGGCGTGAACCAGCTGGCATGCCGCGGTTCGCAGACCACTGGCGTATCCGTGCGACGGCGCAGCAGGCCAAAGAAACCCGCCGCCACCCGTGCATCGAATGCATGGCTGGGCGGCAGCTGCAGCAGCAATCCGCCCAGCCTGCGGCCCAGGCCGGCGGTCTCTTCAAGGAACCGATCCAGCGCCGGGCCGCAACCGCGCAGCGCGGCGTCATGCGACACCGCCTTGGGCAGCTTCACCGAAAAGCGAAAGCCAGCCGGCACGCTCGCCGCCCAGCGTTCATAGGTACGCTGCTGGTGTGGCCGGTAGAACGAGGAGTTGATCTCCACCGCCGAAAACCGCGTCGCATAGCGCGCCAGCATGCTCTCGCCCTCACCGGTCAACGCCGCGTATCTGCCGGGAATGGACCAGCCTGCGCATCCGATCCTGACGGGGGCGGCCGGCATCGCTTACAGCCGGATCTCACCGTCGTCTTCGCCGGACCAGTAGTGGATACGGGTCGCCTTGACCTGGATCAGCACGATGCCCGGGGTATCCACGCCCTGTTCGAACCAGCGTTCCAGGTCCGGAACCCAATGTGCCTGCAGGGTCGCGCGGTCGCGGCTCAGGGTGGCATGGCCTTCCACGGCCACGAACAGCGGGGGCTTGCCCAGCAGTGACTTGCTGCCGGTGAAGGACAGCGCGACCTTCGGGTCGCGTTCGATCTCGCCCACCATGTCGGCACTGTCGAAGGCGAAGAAATAACTGTCGCCGTCGTAGTCCACGTCACCGTTGTTGCTCATCGGCCGGCCGGCGATCTCGCCGCTGGCGGTATGGGTCTGCAGCATGGCGAAATCGATGCCGGCCATCTTCTTGGCCAGTTCGGGCAGGGTCAGCGTGGTCATGGGCTCTCCGGGTGGGCGTGGCGTGTGCGTCCAGCCTCCGCGCTGCGCGGTGACCGAGGCGTGCACGCCCACTGGCGAAAATTTCACACGGCCAGGGCGGTGCTCCGGCTGGGGAACAGGGCCAGCAGCGCGCGGGTGAGCATCGCCGGGTAGACCGTCAGGTGATCCTCATCGGCAACCACGCGTGTCTCGAGCCAGAGGCCTGGATAACCACGGCCGCGCAGACACTCGGCAAACGCTCGTGTATGCGCGACCATGTCGTTGCGCGCAGCAAACGGTGCGTCCGACGCCGGGGTTTCGTGTGCGCCGATAGACAGCAGCACGCGCGCGTTCAGATCGGCATGGGCGTCGGCGTACTCCGCCTCGATCCGGTTGATCACGTGCTGGTCGAACCAGAGCGATGGGCTGGAAAGGATGTAACGCTGGAACATCGCCGGGCGGGTCAGCAGCACGTACGCACCGAACAGCCCACCGTAGGAATGGCCGGCAAACGCACGCTGCGCCGGGTCGGTGCGGTAGCGCGCCTCGACCTGTGGCAGCACATGGTCGGCCAGGAAATCGCGGTAGTGCGCAGCGCCGCCGTAGGTGATGCCATCGGTGTAATCGTCGCCCGGGCTGCGGCTGGGTTGGGTCGGGGTGTAGTCACGCGAGCGGCTCTGCTGCGAGCTCAGCCCCTGCTGCGGCGGCAGCCCGACCAGGATGAAGGGCGACAGGTGCGCACCGCCCTGCCCCACCATGTTGCGCACGCTGCGCGCGAGCGGGAAGCTGTACAGCGCGTCGGTGACATACAGCACCGGGTAGCGCAGGTGCGTGTCCCGCGCATACCCGGCCGGCAGGGACACCCAGATCGGGTAGTCCCGGCCCACCGGGTCGCGGACGGTCCAGGCTTCGGTGTCCGGCAACACCACCCCGGGCATCGCACATCCGGACGCCATCAGCGCGCCCGCAGCGTGATCAGGGTGATCTCCGAGGGCACGCCGATCCGCGCGGCGAAGCCCGGCCACAGCCCGGCACCGTTGCTGACGTATAGCGTCATCGCGTCCACCTGGTAGCGCCCGGAGACATAGCCACCGTTGGCGCGCTTGACCAGCTGGTCCATACCCAGAATATGCCCGCCATGCGTGTGCCCGGACAGCTGCAGGGCCACGCCGTGCGCGGCGTTGGCGCGGGCTTCGACCGGACGGTGGTCAAGCAGGATCACCGGCGCCTGCGGGTCCGCCCCGGCCAGGGCAGCGCCGAGGTCCGGCATGGGCAGGCCATAGCGTGCCGCCACTGGATCGGTCACGCCGGCGATGGTCAACGTCGCCCCGTCGCGCTGCACCCGGGTATGGGTGTTCTCCAGCACCTGCATGCCCTGCCCGCGGAAGGCCTGCATCCACTCGGCGTACTGCGCGTAGTACTCGTGGTTGCCGGTGATCGCGATGACGCCATCCGGCGCGTGCAGCCTGGCCAGGGGCGCGAAGTCGTTGGCACGGGCGCTGACGCTGCCGTCGATCAGATCGCCGGTGATCACCACCAGATCCGGATGGAGCGCATTGCTTTCGGCGACCACCTTCTCCACCCAGGCACCGGTGAGCAGGCGGCTGGCGTGGATATCGGTGAGCTGCAGCACGCGATAACCGTCGAACGCGGCCGGCAGGCCGTCGATGGCGACCTCGATCTGACGCGGCTTGGGCACGGCCATGCCCTGCCAGATGCCGTAGGCAGACAGCAGCAGCGCCAGTGCGCCGGCCGCCGGACGCAGCCATGTCGCACGCAGCGTCGGCAGCACGCGCCGCGCACGCACCAGCCACGCGATCAGCAGCAGCGCGTCCAGCAGCAGCACGAATACCGCGCTCAGCAGCAGCGTGGTGAAGCCGGTGGCGAGCACGGCGATCATCGCCTTGGGAATTTCCGGCGACGCCATGGTCCCGGCAAACTGCGCCACGATCCGGTGGTGCAGCGCCAAGGCCACCACCAACAGGCCAAGCGCGATACGGACCGGGCGCGGCAGCCGCAACGGCCAGATCAGGCGCCACACCAGATACAACGCAAGCAAACAGCCGATCACACTCAGCACAGGCACATCCTGGAATATCGATGGGGGAGTCAGCCCCCCATCGTTCCCGATTCGGCCCGCCGGTTCCAGTGCAGGAGGTCGTGACGATTCAGGCTGAGCGCCGGGGGGCCTTCCGGCGTGGCGCCGGGGCAGCGGTTCTGGCCGCCCGGTTCAGCGCCATCGCCGCGCGGATCAACGCCTTGAACGCGGTGGCGTTGATCGTATCGCCTTCGTGCAGATCAATGGCGCGGCGGGTGTTGCCTTCCAGACTCGCATTGAACAGCCCGTTGGGATCGGGAAGCGACGCGCCCTTGGCGAAGGTCAACTTCACGGCCGCCTTGTAGGTCTCCCCGGTGCACAGGATGCCGTGGTGCTCCCACACTGGAACACCCCGCCACTTCCATGTCTCCACCACGTCCGGATCGACCTGGTGGATCAAGGCGCGGATCCGGGACAGCGCCTCGCCGCGCCAATCCTCCAACGACTGGATGCGGGCATCGATCTGTTGCGACGCGGACGGCTCGCTGGCCGTTGCGGCGCGCGGCGTTGAACGGGCATTGGGCTGGATCATGGGGACACCGATCACCATGGGCGGCCCGGCCGGCGCCCTTCGTGCGCGTTATAGACCCGATCGGAAGGGGCTTCAAGCCACAGGCGCGCGAGCGGCCTACGGGATGGAACGATGCTCGATTGAAATGTTATATTATTTCTTTTGCAGGTCAGAACAGCAGACGTCCGGTGTCTGCTGGTCCACGCCCTGTCCTACCTGCTCCTGAGGCACGAAGAGATGAGAACCAAGGCAATGGTGTCCGCCGTACTGGCGGCCCTGTGCGCCGGCGAAGCGCGCGCCCAATCCGCCGATGCTGCGATCACCCTCGGCAGCGTGCACGTGCGGGAAGGCGCGAACCGTCCCCTGGCCGCCCACCGGGTGCTGACCTCGGTGGATGTGATGGGCGGCGACCAGGTCCATGAGAAGAACGTGTCCAACAGCTGGGAGCTGCTCGGCCAGATGCCGGGCATGCAGCTGACCGAAACCCGCCAGGGCGCAGAGTCCGGCAAGGCGACCTTCCGTGCATTCAATGGCGAGGGCTACCTCAACGGGATCAAGATCCTGATCGATGGCATTCCCAGCAACGTCAACAGTGGCAACCAGCGCTTCATCGACATGGTGTTCCCGCTGGACATCGACTACATCGAAGTCGTGCGCGGTACCAACGACCCGCGCTATGGCCTGCACAACATCGGGGGCAACATCAACCTCGGCACCCGCCAGGGCGGCAGCTATACCGATGCGCGGCTCACCTATGGCAGCTACAACACCCGCGAAGCGCAGGTGGCGATCGGTCGCGACGCCAACGGTGTCGCCCAGAACTATTTTCTGGCGTCGCAGGCATCCGACGGCTACCGCGATCATGACCGATCGAAGAAATACTCGCTGGGCGGCAAGTGGTTCTACAGCGGCGACGATGACCTGTTCAATCTCGGTCTGATCGCGCGCGTGTACCACCACGAAGCCGACGAGCCCGGCTTCATGACCGCCGCAGAGTTGGCAGCCGATCGTCGCGGATCCGCGCTCAAGAATGCCAACGACGTCGACGACCGCGACATGCGCCATCTCAGCACCCATCTGGATCTGCAGCTCAGCGATGCCGTGCATGTCAGCAACAAGCTGTACTACAACCGTTACGAGGACGACCGGCAGGTGACCTTCACCGCGTACGTGCCCGGCAACGCGCCGCGCCAGCGTCGCCAGTGGGACGAGAAACAGACCGGCCTGCTCAGCACGCTGACCTGGGCCGCCACGCCTGCGCTGACGGTCGAGGGTGGATTCAACGCCGAGCATCAGGACAATACGTACCGCCGGCTGCGCTACAGCCACGCCATCCCGACCGACTTCTCCACCCCGGCGCGGATCCAGAACGACGACCGCTACACCCTGGACAACCTCGGTGCCTATGCGCAGGCCGTGTATCAGCCCACCTCCGCGCTGAAGATCGTGCCGGCCTACCGTGTGGACCGCTTCTCCGGCAGCACCCACCTGCCCGGTGGCATCACCGCGCCGCTGCAACGCTACGGCACCATCGGGCAGCCCAAGCTGAGCGTGGTCTACGCAATCACTCCGGTACTCAACATCTATGCCAACTGGGGCAGGACCTTCCAGGTGCTGACCGGTTCCACCGCACCGGCTTACCTTACCGCCGGCCAGGAGACCTTCCGGCCCTCGATCAACACCGGCAAGGAGCTGGGCATCAAGTTCACCCCGGCCGTCGGCACCGACGCGCGCATCGCGGTGTGGCGCCAGGACGCGACGGATGAAGTAGCGAACATGCCGGCCACCGGCACCTCGGTCGGCCTGGGCCAGACCCGTCGCGAAGGGGTCGACCTGCAGTTCACCTCGCGCCTGGGCGACCACTGGACGCTGTGGGGCTCGCATGCGATCCAGCAGGCCAAAGTGGTGCGCGCGTTCACCACCGATGGCACCGCCCTGGCCGGCAACGAGGTGATCGCCACGCCGCGCTACATCAGCAACATCGGCGTGGACTACCGCGGCAACGAGCGCTGGACCTTCGGCCTGCAGGGCCGGATGCAGGGCGACTACTACATTGAAGAGCGCAACACGCAGGGCAGGTTCGGCGCCTTCGCGGTGCTCGATGCCAGCGCGTCGTATCGGCTTTCCGAGCGGCTGAGCGTGGACGTGCAGGTGAAGAACCTGACCGGCCGCGACTACGCGTATGCGTGGTATGACAACTTCTTCTGGGGCGGCGACGACCAGCCGATGTTCTCACCGGCCCCCGGGCGCTCGGCGTATGTGTCGTTGAACCTGAAGCTCTAGCGCGGCCCGGCCCTCAGATCCAGCGCTGGTCCAGCAGTTCGCGCTTGATGTAGGCATAGAACACCGGCGCGGCGACCAGCCCTGGCAGACCGAACGCCGCTTCCATCACCAGCATCGCCAGCAGCAGTTCCCAGGCGCGTGCCTGGATCTCGCCACCGACGATGCGTGCGTTGAGGAAGTACTCCAGCTTGTGGATGACCACCAGGTACAGCAGCGCGACCACGGCCACGTAGAACGAGACCGACAGCGCGACGATGGTGATGACCGTGTTGGAGATGATGTTGCCCACCACCGGCAGCAGGCCGGCCAGGAAGGTGATCAGCACCAGTGTCTTGGACAGCGGCACATGCACCCCGAACAGCGGCAGCACCCCGAGCAGGAAGATGGCGGTGAACAGGGTGTTGAGCAGGGAGATCTTCACCTGCGCGAACACCACCTGCCGAAAGGCCGTGGCCAGGCGACTGGTGCGGCCGATCAGCTCGCGCGCCAGCGGCCCCAGCTTCGGCAGCGGCAGCTCGTCGTACAGCGCGATCATCGCACCCAGCACCATGCCGATCAGGATCCGCACGCTGATCTGCACGGCCGAGGTGCCGGCGATGCCGAGCTGCTGGCGGTGGGTGGCGGCCCAGTCGTTCATGGCCGTGCGCAAGGCCTGCAGATCTTCCGGGATGTACGGCTGCAACAGGTCCGGCACCTGGTGGCGGGAGGTGTTGAGGATGTCCATCAGGCGCATCAGCAGCGCATCGGGGCCCCCGGTTTCATTGCGGAAGAACGAGGCGATGCCGATCGCGGCCAGGGTCAGCGCGCCGATGATCAGCGCCGACAGCACGATCACCGAATAGGCGCGCGCACGTCCGGGCGGCAGCCTGCCCTCGACGGTGGAGGCCAGCAGGTGGGTCAGGTGGAACACCAGCAGGCCTGAGAGCAGGGTCACCACCAGGCCCAGCTTCAAGGTCAGCCACATGCCCAGCAGCATCAGCAGCCAGGCCGCGATGCGGGCGGTGGGTGGCTTGGGCAGCGTGGGAATCACAATGGACATGCGGGGGCATCCTGACGGGTGGCCCATGGTAGTGGATGTGGTGTGGGTGGCGCCGTCGACCCTCGCACCATCAAACTGAAATCCAGCGTCTGCTGAAGCGGCACATCGACACGTTCGATGATCGCAAGCAGCAGGTTGACTGCACGGGCACCGATCTCCCGCATCGGTTGCCGGATGGTCGTCAGCGGCGGCGTGAGGTAACGCGACGATGCCAGATCGTCGAAGCCGACGACGGACAGATCACCCGGTACCCGGATGCCCAGATCCCGGCAGGCCGCCAATATGCCCAGCGCCATCTGGTCGCTGAAACAGAACACCGCCGTCGGCACGGGCGCGCGCGCCAACAGCGACATCCCGGCCGCATGTCCGGATTCGACGGTGAAGTCGCCCGGCACCACGCTCAACTGACGCAGGCGGCCACGCGCCTTGCCGGCGGCCCGGACCCCCTCCAGCCGTTGCTGATGCAGGGGATTGTCCGGCGGCCCGCCCACCACGGCGATCCGCTCGTGCCCCAGCCCGTACAGGTGCTCCATAACCGCGCGCGCGGCAGCCGCGTTGTCGATGTGGACGCTGGGAATGCCCAGCGCGGGGTCGAATTCGCATCCGTTGACCACCGGCGCGGCGGCGCCCCGCTGCTGGACGATGTCGCGCGCCGTCGGCGGCAGGCGGTGCCCCAGCACGATCAGGCCGTCGGCCTCGTTGCGCCGGAGCATCTGCGCGTAGCGCTCTTCGCGCTCGGGCAGGTTCTGGGTATCGCCCAGCAGGACAGCGTAGCCAACCGCCTGCGCCGCGTCCTCCGCGCCCTGCAGGATCTGCGCAAAGAACGGGTTGGCGATATCCGGCACGGTGACGAGGATCTTGCCGCTGCGCTGGGTCTTGAGTGTCCGGGCCACCGTGTTGGGCACGTAGCCCAGCGCTGCAGCGGCCTGCTCGATGCGCGCGCGTGTAGCCGGCAGCACTTTGTCCGGCCGGGACAGCGCCCGCGACACCGTGCCGGCCGAGACGCCGACGTGCTTTGCAATGTCGTAGATGGTGGCCATGGCGCTACCTCTTCCTTCCGCTGTGCAGTGCACAACAGGACTTTCGAATGCCCCTGCTAGGATAATGCAATCGATTGCATCGAGGGCGAATCCTCTTGAAAACGCTCAAGGGTCCAGCGCTGTTCCTGGCGCAGTTCATCGGCGACACACCTCCCTTCGATCGGCTGGACACCCTGGCCGGATGGGCCGCGGGGCTGGCCTATTCTGGCGTACAAGTGCCGACCAGCGCGCCCGGGCTGTTCGATCTGGCCGAAGCTGCGCGCAGCCAGGCGTACTGCGACGATGTCATCGGCATGCTGGATGGGCATGGCCTGCAGATCACCGAGCTGTCCACCCACCTGCAGGGGCAGCTGGTCGCCGTCCATCCCGCCTATGACAGCCTGTTCGACGGATTCGCGCCGCCGGACAAGCGTGGCGATCCGGCCGCCCGCCAAGCCTGGGCCGTAGAGCAGCTGCTGCTGGCCGCCAAGGCCAGCCAGCGACTGGGGCTGACCGCGCATGCCACGTTCTCCGGCGCACTGGCCTGGCCTTACTTCTATCCCTGGCCGCAGCGCCCACCCGGTCTGGTGGAGGAAGCCTTCGCCGAACTCGGCCGCCGCTGGCGCCCCATCCTGGATGCATTCGACGCCTGCGGCGTGGACCTGTGCTTCGAAATCCACCCGGGCGAGGATCTGCATGACGGCGCGACCTTCGAGCGCTTCCTCGACGTGGTGGACCACCATCCCCGCGCGAAAATCCTGTACGACCCCAGCCACCTGCTGCTGCAGCAGATGGACTACCTCGGCTTCATCGACCGTTACCACGATCGCATCGGCATCTTCCACGTCAAGGACGCGGAATATCACCCCAGTGCCAGCAGTGGCGTGTATGGCGGCTACCAGGACTGGATCGATCGCCCGGGCCGGTTCCGCTCGCTCGGCGATGGGCAGATCGACTTCAAGGCGATCTTCTCGAAATTCGCCCAGTACGACTTCCCCGGCTGGGCAGTACTGGAATGGGAGTGCTGCCTGAAGCACCCGGAAGACGGTGCACGGGAAGGGGCCGCCTTCATCCGCGACCACATCATCCACGTGACCGGGCGTGCCTTCGACGACTTCGCCGACAGCGGCACCGATCCGGAATCACTGCGCCGCATGCTGGGGATCTGAGCCATCACTGCCTGGGAGGGCAAGCCATGACGCACACCATGTCGCGCTTGGGCGCGATGATGTTTCTGCAGTTCTTCATCTGGGGAGCGTGGTTCGTCACCCTGGGAACCTACCTGGTGCAGGGCCCGCTGCAGGCCAGCGCCAGCCAGGTGGCGACGGCCTTCCTCAGCCAGTCCATCGGTGCCATCGTCGCGCCCTTCCTGGTTGGCCTGATCGCGGACCGCTACTTCGCGGCGCAGCGCATCCTCGCGGTGCTGCACCTGGCCGGCGCGGTGCTGATGTGGCTGGCGTCCACCGCAACCAGCTTCAGCATGTTCTCCGCCTGCGTCATGGGCTACATGCTGCTGTTCATGCCGACGCTGGCATTGGCCAACAGCGTGGCGATGCGGCACATGCAATCGCCTGAGAAACAGTTCCCACTGGTGCGGGTGGCTGGCAGCGTCGGCTGGATCGTGGCGGGTGTACTGATCGGCTGGCTGGGCTGGGAGCAGGCACACCGGCTGGAGCTGACGTTCCAGATGGCAGCGATGGCCTCGTTGGCGCTGGGCCTGTATGCGTTCACCCTGCCGCACACCCCGCCGCTGGCACAGCAGCGCGATGCCGGGCTGGGACAGGTCCTGGGGCTGGATTCGCTGCGGCTGCTGAAGTCGCGCTCCTACCTGGTGTTCTTCCTGGCCTCCATCGCCATCTGCATCCCGCTGGCGTTCTACTACAACTTCACCAACCCGTATCTCAATGACCTGGGCGTGCGCGGCGCGGCGGGCCTGCAGTCGCTGGGACAGGTCTCCGAAGTCCTGCTGATGCTGGCCATGCCGTTCCTGTTCGTGCGGCTGGGGGTGAAGACGATGCTGGCGGTGGGCATGGCGGCGTGGGTCGTGCGCTATGCGATGTTCGCCTTCGGCGATGCAGGCAGCGGCTTCTCCCTGCTGGTGATCGGCATCGTGCTGCACGGCATCTGCTACGACTTCTTCTTCGTCACCGGCCAGATCTACACCGATGCGCATGCCGGCCCGGCCGCGCGCAGCAGCGCGCAGGGATTCATCACCCTGGCCACGTATGGCGTGGGCATGCTGATCGGTACGTTCCTGTCCGGCGCGGTGGTGGAGCACTTCACCACCGCAACCGGTCCGGACTGGCAGCAGATCTGGCTGTTCCCGGCAGGCGTCGCGCTGGTCGTGCTGATCGCCTTCCTGTTGCTGTTCCGCGACCGGCCAGTGGTTGCGGCCGCACCTTCCACGCCCTGAGGACCGCACCTGATGCCAACGCTTGGAATCGCCATCATCGGCACCGGCATGATCGGCGCGGTGCATCGTCGCGCGGCGCTGATGGCCGGTGCCGAGATCCGCGGCGTGGCCGCCTCGTCACCGCAACGCGCACGCGACATGGCGCAGGCATGGAATGTCCCGCGTGCCTATCGGGACATCGAGGAGGTGGTCGCCGATCCACAGGTACAGGTCGTGCACGTGTGCACGCCCAACCATCTGCACCGTCCCATGGCACAGGCCGCGCTGGAAGCGGGCAAGCACGTGGTCTGCGAGAAGCCGCTGGCCACGACGCTGGAAGACGCCCGGGCGCTGGCGGCGTTGGCTGCCGCCAACGCGCTGGTCGCCACGGTGCCCTTCGTCTACCGCTACCACCCGGTGGTCCGCGAGGCGCGCGCACGCATCGCCCACGGCGAACTGGGGCCGTTGCACCTCATCCACGGCAGCTACCTGCAGGACTGGCTGCTCGACCCGGCCAGCAACAACTGGCGCGTGGACCCGGCACTGGGCGGCGCCTCGCGCGTGTTCGCCGACATCGGCTCGCACTGGTGCGACCTGGTGGAATGGGTCAGCGGCGAGCGCTTCGCCGAGGTCAGCGCGGCATTCGACACGGTGATCGCCGAACGCAGCACCGACACCGGGCAGAGCTTCACCACCGCGGCAGCCGGTGGCGCGATGCAGGCGGTCACCAGCGAGGACGTGGCGGCGGCGATGTTCCGCACCAGCGCCGGTACGCTGGCATCGTTGACGGTCAGTCAGGTATCGGCCGGACGCCACAACCGGCTCTGGTTCGAGATCGATGGTGCCAGGGCCAGCGTGGCCTTCAATCAGGAAGACGCCGAGCGGCTGTGGATCGGCCAGCCCGACCAGCGCGAGGAAGTCTTCGTGCGTGGGCCAGGCGCCGGTAGTCCCGAACAGCGCCGGCTGTCGGTGTTGCCGGCCGGGCACGCACAGGGCTACGGCCACTGCTTCGAAGCATTTGTCGCCGACACCTACCGCGCCATCGAAGGCGAGCGACCGGATGGCCTGCCCACCTTTGAAGACGGTGTGCGCTCGGCGCTGATCGTCGACCGCGTCATCACCTCGGCCAGGACGCGCGCCTGGACCACCATCGGTTGAATCCCGGGAGTATCCCTTGATGAACACGTCCGTTCGCAGAACCGCCACCCTCGCCGTGCTGCTGCTCGCTGCCCTGCCCGTCTTCGCAAACGAAGCCGCCAGCCCGCACAAGCCCATCGCCGTGCAGATGTACACACTGCGCAACGCCGGCCCGCTCGACCAGCAGTTGAAGATCGTCCATGACGCTGGCGTGGATGCGGTGGAAACGGTGGGCACGCAGGGCGTCAGCGCCAGCGAACTCAAGCAGTTGCTGGACCGGTATTCGATCAGGGCGATTTCCTCCCACGTGCCACTGGCCGAACTGCGCAAGGACCTGGACGGCGTGGTGGCCTTCAACCGGTCGATCGGCAACACAACCCTGGTGGTGCCTTATCTGGACGCGAAGGATCGGCCGACCGATGCCGCAGGCTGGACAGCGCTGGGCAAGGAACTGGGCGCGATCGCCAAGCAGGTACGGGCCAAGGGCATGCGCCTGGCCTACCACAACCATGACTTCGAACTGGTCGACTTCAATGGCCGGACCGGCCTGGAACTGCTGTTCGCAGCGGCCGGGCCGGACCTGCAGACCGAGCTGGACCTGGCCTGGGTCGCGCGTGCAGGCCTGGACCCGGCGGTGATGCTCGGCAAGTTCCGCGGCCGCCTCTTTGCGGTACACGCCAAGGACAATGCAGCCAAGGGCCAGGCCGAAGACGAGGGCGGCTTCGCTGCCGTCGGCCAAGGTGTGCTGGACTGGCGCGCGATCCTGCCAGCCGCCGCAGCGGCCGGCGTGCACTGGTACATCCTCGAGCACGACCAGCCCCACGATCCGGCCAAGGTCATCCAGACCGGCGCGGACTACCTGCGTGAACACCTGCCCGCCAACGCGTCCGCCCGTGCGCAGCACTGATGCCTGAAGGAGGCCCCGCATGAAGACGATCCTGGCAATGGCCGTGGCCCTGGGCAGCATGAGCGTTGCGACAGCCGCATGGTGCAAGGATGACCCGGCCGCCGGTGCGAAGCTCTACACCGTCAACTGCACGGCCTGCCACGGTGCCGATCGTGCGGGCATGCCGGGCGCGTTCCCGGCGCTCACCGATATCGGCAAGCGCATGGCACCCGCGCAGATCAAGGAAAAGATCAGCAAGGGCGGCGGGCTGATGCCGCCCTTCCCCCAGCTGTCGCAGCAGGAAATAGATGACATCGCCAGCTACCTGGCGAAGTAAGCGGCCGGCGATCACGCCGGCCGTGTGCCGCTACAGCTCGCGCACCCAGATATTGCGGTAGCTGACCTTTGAGTCGTGCTCCTGCAGGTAGATCGGCGCGCACCCGTGAGGTGCGTACGAAGGCGCACCGATGTACTCGGTCCTGCCCGCCAGCACGGCCTCGTCCTGCACCAGCACGCCGTTGTGCAGGACGGTGATGCGCGCAGGCGACACAAGCCCACCGCCCGGTGAGAAGCGCGGTGCCTTCCAGAGGATGTCGTAGGCCTGCCACTCGCCCGGCGCGCGCGAGGCGTTCACCAATGGCATGGCCTGCTTGTAGATGGAGCCGGCCTGGCCGTTTGCATAGGTTGGGTTGTTGTAGCTGTCCAGCACCTGCAGCTCATAGCGTTCCTGCAGGAAGATGCCACTGTTGCCCCGGTTCTGTCCGTCGAACCCCTTGGTCTCGACAGGTGTACGCCACTCGACATGCAGCTGGATATCGCAGAAGCGCTGCTTGGTGCGGATGCCCTTGCTGCCGGGCACGATGGTCATGGCCCCATCGGCAACGGTCCAGGGCACGCGCCCGCCCTGCTCCGCCTCCCAGGCGGAGGCATCCTTGCCGTCGAAGAGCACGATGGCGTCGGACGGCGCCTTGCCCGGCGGCGTAGGGACGGTTGCAGGCACGGGCGTCCACACCTCGGTCTTTACCGGGTCGCGCGTGGGATCGGTGTTGGCCTGCGCGAACGCCGGTGCAGCGACGAACACGCCGGCGGCGATCAATAGCGGCGTGATCTTCATGGCGTGATCCATCAGCTGGTCCCCCATGCGGGCGTGCCGGGCACATAGGCAAGATCGCCGTCATAGCGACCCGGCACTGCGACGTACTTCAGTACTTCGGTCGCGCCGACCTTGGAGGTGAAGAAACTGAAGATGGTGAGCTGCTTGAACATCGTGAAGTAGTGCGGCATCGGTTCTCCTGCCTCGGCGGTGCCGGTTTCGGTCACCTCCACTGCGTGTTTCCTGGCCTCTGCATCCAGCGCGCGCAGCAGTTCGGTGCGCGCCTGCGGCGCAAGTGAAACGAAGCGGCCGCCGGCGCGTTTGTCGATATCGGCCAGGCCGGCACGGAACGTCGCCTGCTGCCGGGCGGTGTAGCAGTCGCTGACGAACGTCGCCATGAACGCGCCGGCGCCCGCGTCCTTCGCCCCCGGCGTTTTCGTCCGTGGCAGGATGGTCTCGGCAATCTCGTCCAGCGTGCCAACATCCGCATCGGAGAAGCGCGTCTTCGCCCCTGCGGCAGGCGCCTGTGCCTGACCGAGCGCAGGCAGACCGACCATCGCCGCACCGGTGGCGGCGACGATCATTTTCAGCAGTTCGCGGCGGTCCATCACAGGTTCCCCGCTTTCAGTTCGCGCACGGCATGGTCGGCAGCCCGCGCGGTCAGTGCCATGTAGGTCAGTGATGGATTCACGCACGCGCTGGAGGTCATGCAGGCACCGTCGGTCACATAGACGTTGGGCGCATCCCAGACCTGGTTGTGCTGGTTCAGAACCGACGTCCTGCGGTCACGGCCCATGCGCGCGGTCCCCATCTCATGGATGCCCTTGCCCGGGGCGTAGTCGTTGTCGTGCATCTCCACGTCCTTGACGCCGGCGGCCTCGAGCATCTCGGCGGCGTCGGCCGCCATGTCCTTGCGCATGGCCAGTTCGTTGGCGCGCATGGCGACGTCCATCGCCAGCACCGGCAGTCCCCACTTGTCCTTGCGGTCCCGGTCCAGACGGATCGTGTTGTCGTGGTGCGGCAGCATTTCGCCGAAGCCGGTCATGCCGATGCGCCAGTCACCGGGCACGGTCAGTGCCTCCTTCAGGTCGGCACCGATATTCAGCTCGGCGATCTCGCGCGACCACCCCGTGCGGCTGGCACCACCCTGGTAGCCGAAGCCGCGCAGGTAGCCGCGCCTGTCAGCGGCCACGTTGCGGAAGCGGGGAATGTAGAAGCCGCAGGGACGACGACCGAAGTAGTACTTGTCCTCAAAACCCTCGACCCGACCGGAGGCCC